>JABABC010000275.1 GCA_014238445.1 Coxiellaceae bacterium | reverse complement strand
GAGCATGAGCAGGACTTGTTGCAGTATGCGATGTTTCGTTTATCGACTATTGATGGTTTAACGGTATATGGCACGTCAGCGGCTAAAATAGGTATTATTTCGTTTACATTGCAACAAGCACACCCCCATGACATTGCAACTATTTTGGCTGATCGAGGTGTGGCTGTTCGTGCAGGCCATCATTGTGCTATGCCACTGATGGCTCGTTTAGAGGTTCCAGCAACCGTGCGTGCCTCTTTTGCAATGCATACAACGCGTGATGATGTGGATCGTTTAGTGGAAGGGTTGCAGGCTGTGCTTGCAATTTTTGGTGATACTTGATGTCAGGTATACGTGAACTGTATCAGCAAGTTATTTTAGATCATGGTCGTAAGCCTCGATGTGTCGGAGTGTTGTCAGATCCTAGCGTTGTTAAGCAAGGCTTCAATCCCTTATGCGGTGATCGTTTAACCCTCTATATCCAAGAATCACAAGGAAAAATAGTCGATGTTTCTTTTGATGGTGATGGCTGTGCTATTTCGATGGCGTCTGCTTCACTGATGGCAGAAGCTATCAAAGGGGCTTCCATCCAAGATGCACAGGATTTATTTGAGGCGTTTCATCAGATGGTGTTGAACACAGATGTAAAACCTGATGAAGAGGCATTAGGTAAGTTAATTGTATTAAAAGGTGTGACAGAATATCCGGCGCGTGTTAAATGTGCCACGTTAGCTTGGCAGACCTTACGTGCAGCCTTGCAAGGTGACAACCAACCCGTGAGTACTGAGTCATGAATGATCCTATTATTCATTTAACTGATGCTGCTGTGAAGCACCTGCGGACTAAAATTGCTGATAAACAAGCTGTTGGATTTCGTTTAGGCGTTAAATCATCTGGCTGTTCGGGGTTTCGTTATGTTCCAGAACTCGCGATGTCCGAACTTCCTGATGATATTAAAGTAGAAATAGCAGAGGATGTTGTGGTGTTTGTTCCACAGGAGGCTAAGGCCACTGTTTCTGGTATGACCATTGATTTTGTCAGTAAAGATTTGGGCTTAAAACAAATGGTATTTAATAACCCTCGCGCTGAAAACTTGTGTGGGTGTGGTGAGAGTTTTTCGATAAAGGATGAAAGTAATGATGATTGATTCTGATGAAGGTCGTTCTTTAGTATTGCTCACGCGCGACTGCATGGCTGCTATGGTTCCCTCGGGTGCTCGTATTTTATTGCATGAAGGAACAGAAGTGTCCATTGTGCAGTCGTTAGGTAATAGCATGACGGTGAATGTGTATGGTAATTTAGCCCGGGTTGAAAAAAAAGATGCTGATGCTTTAGGTGTGACAATTGAAGCTCAATATGCTGCCATGCCAGACGATTTGTCATTGGAAGAACAAGTTTGGCATAAAATGAAGCAGGTTTTTGATCCAGAAATTCCCGTGAATATCGTCGATCTAGGGTTGATTTATAAGGTGTCAATCGATGACGCTCAGCCTAATATTTCATTAGTCACTGTAACAATGACGTTGACAGCACCTGGTTGTGGAATGGGTCCTGTGATCATTGAGGATGTGAAACAGTCTGTTTTTTCATTGGATACTGTGACGGATGTCGAAGTGGATCTTGTATTTGACCCGCCATGGAGTAAAAGCATGATGTCGGATATTGCTCAATTAGAGCTGGGTGTGTTGTAAGTTCTTCCAAGAAAGCTGTCCAGCTTGTTATGTTGCCTTGCCTTTTTCTATATGGTCAATCCAGCGATGCGAGATAAGGATGCAGACTGTCGCAATCACCACTGCAGCGAGTAGATCCACTAGATAGTGCCATCCTAGCAGCACAGTGGCTAGGATCATGAGCGTATTAGCTGCACCAATCAGGCCAAATAACCAGCGCCTATCCATGCAAAGATAGGCGTACATAATCCCTGAAATCACATGCAATGAGGGAAAGGCAATGAGCCCGCCAGTTCCCGGTGGGTAGAGATATTTTATTGCCTGATGAACCGCTTCGAACTTAATGTGCGTTTGCTGAGCCATGTCGGGGAATAATGGGGAGCTTAATAGAGATGCTGGCGCTTCTGTGGGTATGAAATAATAAATGAGCTCTGCAATGATTGTCGCTAAGACGTAAGCGAGCAAAAAACGCTTAAAACGATAGCGAGTGACAAAGAACCCGATAATGCCGGGTAAGAAAAAAAGCTCGTAGGTGAGCAGGTCATAAAAAAACATAAAGAATGCAGTGAGATTATGCTGATGTACCCATTGGAGTGTTTGTGTCGTATCAAAGTAGAGCCATTGGTCAAATGCCAATAATGCTGTGTCAATGGTTGGGAAAGGGGTGTACTGAATGCCTTGTAGTAGCAGGGTATTTGCAATGATCAATACCCAGTATTGGGAGTAGCTATGCACGAGAGTGTATAGGCGAGGTGACTCTGCTTTGATGGCTTTGCTTAAAGCACTCAGTCCTATAAGGGCAAAGATCACTAGGAAAAAATGCCATTTTGCGTAAGGGACACCTTGATAGTGTGTGAAGAGTTGGTTGATGGCAGTGAGCAGTATGCCTGTCACCATCGTTAATAGTAGGAGTATGTAAAATAGTCGATCAAAGGGGGAGCAGTGTTTTTGATAAAACTGAGCTATTTGAGTCATGAAGTCTCCTGACGGCTATATTCTGATCCCTGATTTTAAAGCATACACCATGTCTTATAATGATTCAGCCTAAGGGGAAAATATTATTGTGTGCCTTTGGTGTGAGAAATAAGGGTAAGGTTATATTGAAAGGCTTGATATCTTCTGACTTTTTGATACGTTGGATAAGTGCTTTAGGTTGTTAAGGGATATTATTAATGAATTTGACTGCATCACGCTCACGGACAATTCTTCCAATCGACTGGTTGATGATTAAATGTATGATGATTTTTATGCTGCTGATTGTTCTATTTGTCATTGTTAATTTTATAACATTTCACTATGTCTATGTTAATGCATTTCGTTCTTATCAAGCCGTTTTTTTTGTGGCTAATATAATGGCGTATTGTTTGGCCATTGCTTCTGGTGTGCAAAAGGGATATCTAGTGATCGTGATCAAAGGTATTGGCTTGCTGGGCACGGTGGTTGGGTTGCAGGTCATTATGGTGGGTATCCTAATCACGACGCCTTTCCCCTTGCAAGATCATCTGTATTATCAAATGGATTTGGCACTAGGTTATAGTCAAGCAGCGGTTGTCCAATTTGTTATTGATCATAGTGCATTAAGAGTCATGCTAGCTTATGTTTATAATTCGCTGAAAATGATGGGTGTCATCGTTGGCTTGGCTTTGTTACTTTCCTTGTCGTTGGTGCAATATTATCGTTATGTAGCCTATTTGTTGATTACGTTTTTGATTGGCTCATTAATTTATTATTTCTTTCCATCAACTGATGTCTCTTCCATTATCCCGTCAACTTTGTTTTCACCCAGTGCTTATATGGTGACACATCAATTTGATTTAGAGCATCATTATAGGCATATTGGGCAATTCGCTATAGGGCTTATTTCGATGCCGTCATTTCATACTATTTGGGCAATGGTGATTACATTGGCTCTATGGAAGAATTGGGTTATGCGGTGTGTCGCATTATGTTACACGGTCCTTGTGATTGTTTCTGCTTTGTTGCTCGGGGCGCATTTTTTAGTGGATATTCTTGCAGGCATCATTATTGCTTGTTTAACGTGGTGGTTCGTGGTGTGGTTGTTTCCAAGATCATTGCAGATGAGTAGTGCCTGTGTTGATTAAGCTATTAGTGCTATAAGACTTGGCTAGGGTTATCGATAGATGCGTTGATATGTTCAAGTATGTTATAGGCTAGTTTTACTTTACTGTCACGTGGATAATGAGTCGGTGGTTGCTGAGGCGTGATGATGGTTATGGTGTTCTCATTCTGATTAAACACATCCCCTTGACTGACATCATTCGCAATGATCATATCCAGTTGTTTGCGTAGGCATTTGTCTTTTGCGTGTTCGAGCGTGTTGTGAGTTTCAGCGGCAAAGCCAACCACAAAAGGTTTTGGTGTGTGTTGAGCAACCTGTGCAATGATGTCTGGTGTAGGTTCAAAGGCTGGTTGAAACGGTTGATTGCCTTTTTTAATTTTGTGTTGAGATACGGTTTGCATGCGGTAGTCACACACGGCTGCAGCACCAATAAAAATATCACAGTCATTCAGATGCTGTTGGACCGCCTGTAGCATGTCTTGAGCCGATAGAATATTAATGGTTGTTATACCGGTTGGGGGGGTGAGTTGTGTTGGCCCACTGATGAGAGTGACGTGAGCTCCCAAGGCTTGTGCGGCTTGTGCTAAGGTATAGCCCATTTTTCCAGAGCTGTGATTCGCAATATAACGGACAGGGTCAATGGACTCGTGGGTGGGGCCAGCTGTGATGAGGATATGCTTGTCGATGAACGATTGTTTCTCTGTGTTTTCAAACAGTGCGTTTGCGATTAATGGGGTGGCCATCATCCGACCGGGTCCTGTTTCACCGCAGGCGAGTGTGCCATGCTCAGGTTCTAATACGCGTGTGCCAATCGATATTAAGGTGGCTAGGTTGCGTTGTGTGAGAGGGTGTTGCCACATCTGCGTATTCATGGCTGGGGCTAGCCAAATCGGTGCTTGTGTTGCGAGACATAAGGTCGTGAGCAAATCGTTCGCATGACCGTGTGCTAATTGTGCGATGGTATTTGCTGTGGCTGGCGCTATGAGAACCGTATCGGCCCAGCGTGCTAAGTCAATATGCCCCATGCTGGACTCTTGATGTGCATCGAGTAAGTCGGTTGCAACAGGAGAGCCAGACACGGTTTGCAAAGCCAGTGGTGTGACAAAGTGTTTGGCAGCGTCCGTTAATACCACACGAACCTCAGCGCCGCGTTCAATGAGGTCGCGTACCAGTTGGGGTGTTTTATAAGCGGCAATACCACCACTAATGCCTAAAACAATCCGGCGTTTGTCCATGTGAGGGTTCCTAATGCAACACTTGCGCGCGTTTAACTAATAACTCAGCAATCTGAACGGCGTTCAGTGCAGCACCTTTTTTGACACCATCAGCAACCACCCACAGGTTGAGCCCGTTTTCGCGACCCAGACTTTTGCGCAGACGTCCGACAAACACGCTGTTATTGCTGGCTGCGTGTGTGATGGGCGTGGGGTATTCACCGTGTTCTAAAAACTCCACGCCCGAGGTGTTGCGTAATAAATCGGTTGCTTCATCTAAGGTGATATTGTGTTCAGTTTCGATATGGATAGCTTCTGAGTGACCGTAAAACACCGGGACACGCGCAGCCGTAGCATTGACAACAATTTGGTTGTCTTGCCATATCTTGCGTGTTTCATCGTGCATTTTCATTTCTTCTGTGGTGTAACCATTTTCTTGCAGGTCACCAATATGTGGCAGGATGTTGAAAGCAATTTGTTGCGGTAGTACTTCAACTTGCGCTTCTTGCCCGCTTAACAGAGCCGCTGTTTGTGTGGCCAGTTCTTGAATGGCTTTATTGCCTGCACCTGAAACGGATTGGTAAGTGGCTACATCAATGCGACGAATGGTGACAGCATCGTGTATGGTATTCAGTGCCACTAACATTTGAATCGTAGAACAATTCGGGTTCGCGATGAGGTTTTTACTCAGTGGTTTTGCCAACACTTCTGCATTGACTTCAGGAATGACTAAAGGGACATCAGGGTCATTGCGAAATCGTGAACTGTTATCAATCACAATGCAATTTTTTTCTGTGGCAATGGGAGCATATAATTCAGAGACTTCATTGGTTGCCACAAAAAACGCATAGTCTGCTTTGGCGAAATCAAAACTGTCAAGGTTCAGTACAGCTTTACGTTTATTATCAAACATTACGTAGTCGGTTTCTGATTGTGCGCTGGCCAGTGGGAAGAGTTCTTTGACGGGGAATTGACGTTCAGCCAAGATTTCAAGAAGTGCTTCTCCAACAGCACCCGTGGCTCCGACGATAGCAATGTTATATTCAGTTTGGCTCATAAGGGTATCTCCGTTGATAGCGTGTTTATCGTTTGATTTCTGGTGTTTTGCGCGCGATCGCGCAGGACATGATCCATGAGAACAAGCGCGAGCATGGCTTCAGCTATGGGCACTGCACGCAGTCCCACGCAGGGGTCATGTCGCCCAGGTGTGGTCAGTATGATGGGCTGACCACGATGATCTACCGTTGGCGTAGGGGTGATGATACTGGAAGTGGGTTTGAACGCCAAATTAACGCGCAGTGGTTGTCCGGTACTGATGCCACCTAAGGTCCCTCCGGCATGATTGGTGGCAAAACCCGAGGGAAGCATTGTATCGCGATGTTCGCTGCCACGTTGTTCGACCACATTAAAACCGTCACCGATTTCTACACCTTTAACCGCATTAATACTCATCATGGCATGAGCGATGTCAGCATCGAGTTTATGAAAAACGGGTTCGCCTAAGTGCTTGGGAACTTGAGTAGCTTCGACGTAAATTTTTGCGCCAATAGAATCGCCTGCAGCACGTAATGACTCAATGAGTGTTTCGCAATCCTGTATGCGATCAGGGTCTGCAAAACGGCAGGGGTTGTTTTTAACGGTCGGCCAATCAATGGTGTTCGCTTGAATATGACCAATAGCTGTGACGCAGGCCTGAATCTGTGTGCCAAAATGGAGCTTGAGGTATTTGCAAGCTATAGCGCCGGCTGCTACCCACAGCATGGTTTCACGAGCGGAGGCCCGCCCGCCACCTCGATGATCGCGGTGTCCGTATTTTTCGTGATAGGTGATATCGGCGTGACCTGGTCGAAAAGTTTGTTTGAGGTGTGCGTAATCCTTTGGTTGCGCATCCGTATTCGGGATGAATAAGCTGATCGGCGTGCCAGTGGTTAACCCTTCAAAGACGCCAGATAAGATTTGAACGGTATCAGTTTCTTGCCGTTGTGTGGTAAAGCGATTTTGACCTGGGCGACGTTGGTTCAGTGCATTTTGTAGGTCAGCTTCACATAACGGTAATCGAGGAGGGCAGCCATCGATGATCACAGTATATCCTGGGCCGTGACTTTCACCGCTGGTAGCAATGACAAACGCTTGTCCAAAATGATTACCGGCCATGGATGAATACCTTAAATTGCTGTTGATAGTGTAAGAGTTCGTCATGCGATAAAGCGAAGAGGCCATGACCACCGTTGGCTTGTTCGAGCCAAGTGAAGGCGACTGTGGGGAATAGGGATTGCAAGTATTCATCACTGTTACCCACTTCCATTATTAACACGCCCTGAGGTGTTAAGTGGTCACTGGCTTCAGATAATAGTCGGATAACAATGGCTAAACCGTGTTGATCAGCGCGCAAAGCGTGTGTCGGTTCTTGCAGGTATTCTTCGGGTAAGGTGTGCATCTCTTCATCGGATACATACGGTGGGTTAGCTAGGATCAAATCATAACGTTGATCCGTAAGTGCATTGAGCCCGTCATATTC
>JABABC010000018.1 GCA_014238445.1 Coxiellaceae bacterium | reverse complement strand
TGGCAGTCGCAGTAAGCGATCGGGTATTTCATCATCAAAACTCGGCCAGCCGCAACTGGATGCAAATTGATGGTGTGAACGAAAAAGAGCAATGCCACATAGTCTACAACAATACGTACCGTACTCTACAGTGGACTGTAAAGGGCTAGAACCTGCTGCTTCTGTACTTTGGTTTAGTAGTATGTTTTGTGCTTCAGGGGTTAGTGATGCTCTTTTATACATGGGTGTGTTTTTATTGTGAAGGTGCTTGAGGGTATTGATGGCTTTTAAGGTAAGACTCAGTTGCGGAGCAATTGTTCCCTTTGAACGTTGCATTCACAATGCGCTGATTCTTATTAACTTCAAACCAAGTCGTGCAGTGGTACACTGTCACATCACCCCCGGTAATGACAGCATGTGTTTTATCCTCGTTCTGTGAAACAATAGTGGGTGATTTGATTTTATTGACTTCAACATAGGTTAACACTTGATTCCCGTTGGGCAGTCTTTTGATGGTACGGGGGTATCCCCACACCGCATAGAGTTTTTCAGCAGGAGCATTTTTCCAGCTACTGATTGCTGCGTCATAATTTTGAACGGTGCCACAGGCGGTTAAAGCCAAGCTGAAGCCGGCTACTAATAAGGTATGTACGCCTTGTGATAGTTTCATAGTGGGTCTCATGATTCATTTTTGTGTGTTTAGTATAGTCACATTCGCAGTTGGATCAAGTTTCATTCCGGTAGCGCGAGGAGTGATTAACTATGCGTTTATCTTGGTTTATTTGCATATAGGGTTGAGGTGGTTTGGTGTGAAAAAAAAGCATGTCTTTCGCTGTATTTTATGACCTATGATTTTGGGGTGTTCCTTTGATGAGGTGTCATCGTGACTGCCTTTATAAGTGATCAATGAAGGGTGCGCGCGGTCAGTTTTAGAGAGTTTTTTTATTTAATGTTACTGACTTAGAGTTATAGCTAACTTACTGAATTATTGGTATTTTATAAAATTTATGTGAGCATATGGTCTGTTAGGTTTTTCTAAGTTGTTCGGCTCTTTATCCCCCTTAGTCAAACTAACCAAAATTTTCCCAACTATCGCCATGGCTCCACTTCGGTTCTCGCACTCATAAGCGCATGCTCCTTTGCCACAAGTTTGCCCAAGGATAACAGTATCTTTAGACGTAGGCGGGATGATCTGCACCGGAAATCCAATTACCTTCCAGTCATCGTATTGCTTCTTGCTTCAGTATTAGTTTATCGATGGAACGTCGTATTGATTCGCGGTATAGATAGACCTTGACTGATATCGCAGGCTTGTCATGATGGAGGGAGTAAGTAAGGTGTGGTTCGTGCCACAGCAAAATAAATTCCTAGAAAATGAAAACCTTTATTACGATGCTCTCGTTATAACGAGAGTGTGCTATCAGAAATGATCAATCACTGCTAGTTTTATAATTAGACAGCAAAGAGAAATTAGACTATAATTCGCGACTTTAAAACAACATTAGGATAATCCATGAGAATTAAAAAATCAGCTGCGCTTGTGCGTTCAGAAACAAAACTGAAAAAAATGATGAAGGAAGTTAAACTAACAGAAAAGCGCATCAAACAACTCACGGCAAAAGACGAAAAAGCCACTAAGGCTGCGGCCAAAAGAAATGTGAAAAAATCTGTTAAGAAAGGCAATGCTAAAAAAGTGCCGGTAAAGAAAACATCCACCAAAAAAACAGCTGCAAAAAAACCAACTAAAAAAACTCCTACTAAGAAAGCAGTTGCTAAAAAACTAGCAAGCTAGCAATTACAAAAAAAAGGAAAAGAGTAGAAGTCATCAAATAAACCCTAACTTAAGGGCCTATCGCTACACCCGATAACCACAATCATCGGGTGTTGGTGAATAGTATATCTGTAATAATTTCACTGCTATTGTTCATCAATAAGCTAGAAATAAAATGTAACTCATGTTCATTGGCGGCGATGATACCTGCGTTAATAGAAGCGTGGTTTGCAATTAAACTTGCTGATGATGCGCCTTTATTTGTGCCAAAATAGTTTGATGAGTATCGTGTTTTGAATGTTTCCCGACGGCATGCATTACATCCTCTTGAGTATTGTAAGGCTTAAAAATAGGAAGCCTATTAATGCTTTATTATTAATAGTATCCATTGCATGATTCAGTGTTTCGAGTCGAATATAGTTCGACTGTATGGTGCTTAGTTGATCAGAGGTGCAATTGGATATTGGAGAAATACCGTAAATACCGTGAGCGTCTCACATACTACAATCAGCGGTAAAGGTGTGCGCTTGGTCAAGCGCTAGTAGGTCTCGGGTGTCGATACATTCCTGTTGTTATACACGATGACTATCATCGCGTATTAACGCTCTGATGCAAGAGGTCGTTGTTGATCTGGGTGTGGATCAGCTAGTCTCAATATACTTATGCTTGATGACGGAATCTATTACGCATAGTAATACCCTCAAGAAGTAATGCGGTCAATCCAGTACATCCGTTGCGACATGGTAATCCGGGTCTTCCAGAACGCTAACTTCCACCATGTTACCGGCTTTTCCTAAGAGTAGTTTGCACTCTGGACTGAGGTGGCGAAGATGGAGTGTTTTTCCACGAATGGCATATTCATTAACAATGAATTTGATTGCGTCAATGGCAGAGTGATCAGCAACACGTGAATATTTGAAATCAATGATGATATCTTTGGGGTCTGTTATTGTTGAGAATAGCGTCTTGAAGTTGCTTGTTGAGCCAAAAAATAAAGGACCATGAATGATGTATGCCTTGCTTCCATGGCCTAAATCTTTTTCTTCAGCATGAATATTTTTGGCTGTTTCCCAGGCAAATTTTAGAGATGCCATGATAACACCAACAATGACAGCTATCGCCAAGTTGGTTGCTACGGTTACAGCCGTTACTATAATAATAACCAATGCATCGTGGAAAGGAATTTTTCGGATAAATTTAAACGTAGCCCATTCAAAGGTTTCAATGACAACCATAAACATGACGCCCACTAAAGCAGCTAAAGGTATGTGTTTTATGAGTGGCCATAGCAATAAAATAAATAAGAGTAAGAAAGCTCCAGCAACAATACCCGATAAGCGACCGCGACCACCAGAGGTGATGTTAATCATGCTTTGCCCTATCATGGCGCAGCCACCCATGCTGCCAAAAAAGCCACAGGTAATATTACCGATGCCTTGAGCAACACACTCTTTGTTGCCTCGGCCGTGTGTTTGTGTTCTTTCGTCGATTAAGGAAAGTGTCATTAAAGATTCTGATAGCCCGATAATTGCTAAAATAACGGCATAAGGTCCGATGATGAATAGGGTATGTAAGTTCAGTTGAATCGATGGAATGCTAAATGCAGGAAAGGCAGCAGATATATGAGCTCCGCCCATCATGTCATTAACAATGCGCGTGTGTGCTCCGCCGACTACAGTAATCAGTGATACCACGATAATAGCAATCAGTGCTGCCGGGACGGCTTTAGTGAATTTAGGTAGGTAGTGAGTGATTGCCATGGCGAGTAAGACGAGTCCAGCCATCATATACAGGGCCTGTCCCTGTAACCAATGGGTGACTCCACTGGGGTCTAGTACTTTAAATTGATTCAATTGTGCTAGAAAAATTACAATAGCCAGTCCATTAACAAACCCAACCATCACAGGTTTGGGTAACATGCGGATCAATTTTCCTAGGTGGAGGCTACCAATGATAATTTGTATGATGCCGGTTAAGATAATGGTGGCAAATAGATAATTGATACCATATTGATTCACTAACGAAACAATAACGACGGCCATTGATCCTGTTGCGCCTGATATCATACCAGGCCTGCCGCCGATGATAGCAGTGATCAAACACATAAAAAATGCTGCATAAAGTCCGACGAGTGGGTTGACGTGAGCCAGCAAGGCGAAGGCTATCGCTTCAGGGATAAGAGCCAATGCAACGGTTAAACCAGAAAAGAAGTCGATATGGAATTTTCCGTCATCGGGGAATAAGTAGTGCTTTAAGCGTTGCATGGTTTACCTCATAGTGTGTTTAACTAGCCGTGCGCATACAGCATATAGACAATAATCTGTTAATTATCAATGATATAGAGATTCATTCTACAGTAAAAGAACCATATTTTATGATTTGATAATAGTCACTTGGATCGTAGAGTTCAGTTTTATTGATTATTTAGTGAGCATCGGGATCTTGTTATCACAGAGAGTAACTGATTGACCTTCCGTAGTCACTTTTATTAGATCAATAGTTCCTTATCTCATGATTAATTGATTTGGGGTGTCGCCATGAAATCATTTTTTTTAAGTTTGTTTTTGATTGTTTTTTCAGTGATATTCCCATTGATGATGCGAAAGGATTTTTAAACGCAACAGTTAACATCGCTTTTACTGTGAATGATATTGATGATGCTGATTTTTTCTCAAGAGCGTTAGGTCAAAAAACGATGACAGTGACTCATAGCGGCTTTAATTCAGGGGGTTCACAATCAGGATCCAGTTACACCAAAAATACAACCGTGCAAAGCCAACCATTAATGAGACCTGAATCATTAATGACGCTCTCAAATAAAGAAGCGATT
>JABABC010000019.1 GCA_014238445.1 Coxiellaceae bacterium | reverse complement strand
TTCTGGATCCGTTTCTCTAGACACCTTCATCCAATGATGGCCTAACCAAACGCCATCCGGTGTAATCACCGAGTCATTCGATGGCAAAGAGGGTAATAGACGCTCAGCTTCCTCAAGCGTGTCAGCGACATGAATACCCGCAAACCAATGACCTAACGACCAAGTGGATGTCACTTTACTCAACAATAGATGATCTGCTGGTGATGATACGGAGGAGTGCGTACTATCCAATAAACATAAACGCCCCTGTGTCAGAGATTGCGCTTGATGAATGACAGTATGAATATCTTCTATGCATTGAGCTTCAACGTGGTGCCCGAGCACCATTTCAACAGCAGATTCCCACCCCGCCTCAACCTGCAATTCTTGCCCTAATCGACGCGTGTGATCCAGGTTGTTATTTTTTAGCCATTCAGAAGCAGATCGGTCATCATTACCTAAAGCAGACTGCTGCAAGGCTTCTAGTGCGGTATATCGAGCCTGACGCTGTTGTAGCGCATGGCGTGACTCAGAAGCTTCATGTTCTACATTAGCTTTATGTTCTCTTTGATAAGCAATGGATTGCGACGTACTCTCCATCTTTTGCTGCAGGTTATCCCAGGCTTCTTGAGCCTCATTGAACTGAATCTCAAGTGGCTCTATTTCAATATTAGCGCACTGTTGTGCAAGGCTCTTCTGCTCATCAGCATACCGTTCTGCCTGCCCCTGTAGCGATTGTTGCTCTCTACCAAAGTGTGACAGCGTATTTTTCGCTACCTCTAATTCTTTTGAGGTTTTAGACCATATCAACAGCCCTTTATCCCAATCAGAACGCCATGCCTGATAAGCCGCTTCAGATGACTCCAGTTGTTGCGAGTCAGATAAGACTGATTGCTCTAAGACTGACATTTGAGGTGTTAATTCGCCTGACTCCGCACTTAACTCCTCAACCATACACTGCTGCTCAGCCATACTCCCCGTCAGCTCATTCCATGTTGCATCGGCTGCTGAAGATTCTTTTTGCCACTGCTGAGCTTGCTGTTCATGATGTTGTATTTGTTGCTCTAACCGAGCAATGGACTCACCCAAAGTGTAAAACTGTTTCTGTACATCATTGTGCTTATCCGAAGCAGACAACTGCTGCTCTCGCACAGTGATGATGCCTGTTTCAATACCGGACTGCTCTGTCGTGAGTTGGTCACATTGCAATGTCTGTGACTCAATTTCTTGTTGTTGAACCAGTAATTGCTCCTGATACACACCCCACTTAACAGCCTTAATTACTGCTAATAGTTGTTGCTGCTGAGTTTGGAAGTCTTGATAGCGTTTGGCCGCATTAGCTTGTCGCTTTAAATGACGCTGCTGCTTACTGACCTCTTCGCGAACATCGTTTAATCGATCCAGGTTATCTCTTGTATGCCCCATACGATTTTCAGTTTCGCGACGACGCTCCTTGTATTTAGAAATGCCGGCCACTTCTTCTAAGTGTTCACGTAAATCTTCAGGCTTAGCTTCAATCAGTCGAGAAATCATCCCTTGCTCAATAATCGAATAACTCCGAGACCCTAAGCCCGTTCCTAAAAACAAATCCAAAATATCACGTCGACGCCCGACCACACCATTAATATAGTAAGTAGAGACCCCGTCACGCTCAACTTCTCTACGAATCGAGATTTCAGAATACTGCGCGTACTCGCCACTTAAGGCCCCTTGAGCTTGATCAAAAGTCAATTCCACAGCAGCTTTACCCACCGGCTTTCTGGATGACGTCCCATTAAAAATAACGTCAGCCATAGACTGGCCGCGCAACTGTTTTGCTGATGTCTCACCAATCACCCAGCGGATAGCATCTACTACATTAGATTTACCACAACCATTAGGTCCAACAATAGCCGTCATGTCACCTTCAATGTGAATGACCGTTGGATCTACAAATGATTTAAATCCCGTTAATTTTATAGTTCTCAGTTGCATATTATTCTTTCACTGTTAACGTTTAATTAATGTTCTTAATGATTGCCAATCAGTCTACCGAATCAGCCGCAATTTGAATAGAAATATCCCGAATTTTTACAAAAAATCCTTACAAAGGGCATGGCAGTGGATAGAAAAAAGGCAAACATCAATCACCGATAATCATTGATGAACTAAAAATACGTTAAATGTAAATTAAACCGTCACGCAGAAAAAACTGCGTGACAATACAAGCAAACGGAATCAAGTCGTCTGCTGCTGACTAAGACCATCTTGAGAAAAAGGATACGGCTTAACCCAAGGCTGTAATGTTTGCAATTGAAGCGGTAAAGCCGCAATCGCAGATTTTGCTGAAGCAATAGAGCGATAGTCTCCATAAACGAGTGTAAACCAAGGCTTACCATTAAAGGCTGATTGAGTGATATGCGTTTCCTCAGTTAATGAAGCTCGTGTAACAAAACGTTCAATCGCCACCTTATCATAACTCCCCATCAGCTGAATCGTATAATGACTCTCCTTACTATTCATGCTATTGGAAGAACTTGCTAATGTAGCAGATGAAGATTGATCAGCGGCCATCTGTGGTGAACTACCCTGCTTTAATCGAGGATCAGAAACACGCACTGCATCCGAAGAAGAAGCGATTGATGTCACAGAGGTTCCTTGTAAAGAAGGCTGAGCATGAGCAGTGGCCGTCATCTGAGATGCCGAAGAGTCCTGATCAGCCTCTATTATTGATTGTGCTTTCTGGGCTAACGGCTGACCTTGTTGTGCAGCGCGCTGTATCCATAGTTCACCCGTCTGCTCATCCTTCACCGTACCCACGCCATTGTAATACATATAACCTAATGCGTACTGTGCATCAGGGTTGCCTATTAAAGCAGCCTGCTGGATATCATCCAAAGAGCAATTGTATTTTTCCAAGTATAAATTACCTGCACACGCTGAAGCGCTGACTTGAGGCGACTCTGACACAGCTGAATCAGCCGCCCCTTTCTTTATACAGCCGACTGAAGCACAGACAAAGATTCCCATTAACACAGAACTGACCAACTTCCCATATAGTTTCATTGAACACACCCTCCCTTATTCAACAACAATCAAATTTAATTAGAGCATGACCATCTTAACGCGAAAAAAAATGGGATACCAGGCGTATAACCGTCAGAACCAACAAACATTAAGAGTTCTTAATTTATTAACATTTTTTGTGGATACCCCTGTGAAGAAGTGACCTTGAATCCAGAAGACCTGACAAAATATAAACAGTTTAATCAAGTTGGTTATTTTTTGAACTTACTAACGCATGGCGATCAAAATGATAAGGGAAAAGAAAAAGTGCTATTGCTCTAACAAAAAGTACACACACCTAAAGCTGACGCTTTGCATGAAAAAAAGCTTTTAATTGTGCTGCACACTCAGAGGCTAACACCCCACCCTTATAAGCAATATTACGGTCAATCCATCGATGACTGGGATCCGACAACAACCGTTCGGCAACACCGACACGTGTATCATAAGCACCGAATACCACACAAGAAACTCGCGCATGAGCCAT
>JABABC010000020.1 GCA_014238445.1 Coxiellaceae bacterium | reverse complement strand
CAGCAGCTTTTTTTGGATCGTTTTTTTTTGTAAAATCAGGAGAGCGTATGTCAAGTTTTACAGTGGATCAGCTAGCTCAACAGGTTGACGGTAAAATAATAGGGAATTGTGATGAAGCGATGACTTCTATTGCAGCTCTAGCTACTGCTCAATCCGGTCAACTCTCTTATATGGTGTCTAGTTCGCATCTCAAAACCTTACGTACGACACAGGCAAGCTTAGTGATTCTATCTGCAGAGCATCAATCAGATTGTCCAGTCCCTGCTCTCGTGGTCGAGCACCCTGAAATGGCATTTGCGCATATTGCAGCGTTGTTTGCACCAGAACCAACCAGGGTTTCTCCTGGTATTGCTGCCGATGCTGTGGTCGCTGCTTCTGCAACCATCGATCCAACAGCGTGCATTGGTGCTCGCTGTGTGATTGGTGAATCAGTCGTGATTGGACCTAACACAAAGGTTCTGCCTGGTGTAGTTATTGGTGACCGTTGTCAGGTTGGTGCGGATTGCATGATTAACAGTCAGGTGACTTTGTATCATGATGTTCGGTTAGGTGATCGTGTGTTAATTCATAGTGGTGCTGTATTGGGTGCTGATGGATTTGGCCATGTATTAAATTCCCAAGGTCAATGGCACCCTATTCCACAATTGGGTGGAGTGATGATTGGTCATGATGTCTCTATTGGTGCAAATACGACAATCGATCGTGGTGCTATCGATGATACGGTGATTGAAGAGGGTGTGAAGCTGGATAATCAAATACAAATTGGCCATAACGTGCGGATTGGCCAGCACACGGCAGTTGCTGGTTGTACGGGTATTGCGGGCAGTGTCACTATTGGCAAGCATTGTATGATTGGAGGGGCTTGTGGTATCGGTGGGCATCTGTCAATTACCGATCATGTGATATTAACAGCCATGGCTGGGGTCACTAATTCTATCAAGAAGCCGGGTGTTTATTCATCGGGGACAGCGTTGTTTGAAAATTTACACTGGCGTAAGATGGTCGCGCGTTTGAATCAGCTCAATGATTGGGTGAAGCGGATTAAACAATTAGAGAGGTTACACGATGATAACAATGGATAATGATCAAGTTAGGCATTTTTTACCACACCGTGATCCATTTCTTTTTTTAGACAAAGTGATTTCATTAACGGATGAAGCGATTGTGGGCATTAAGAATGTTTCAATCAACGAGCCTTTTTTTAGAGGACATTTCCCGGGTAAGCCGATTATGCCAGGTGTATTGATTGTTGAGTCAATTGCACAGTTATCAGGTATTTTGACGTATCATATCTTAGGGATTACAACACCTAATCCTGAAACGGACATGTTTTATTTTGCAGGTATTGATAATGCTCGTTTTAAGAAAATGGTTCGCCCTGGTGATCAGCTTCGTCTCGAAGTGGAATTGTTGCGTCATCGTAAAACGTTATGGAAGTTTAAAGGTCGTGCTCTGGTTGAGGGCGAGGTGGCGTGTGACGCTGAGTTCCTAATTGTTAATGAATAAATAATGATTGATGGAGTCCCATGATGATTAGTGATCAGGCACAGATACACCCATCAGCAACACTCGGAGACGATGTTGAAGTGGGGCCGTGGACAGTGATTGGTCCACAGGTTGTGATTGAGGATCGAGTACGGATTGCGTCACACGTAGTGGTGCAACAGCATACGCGTATTGGTCATGACACGGTGATTCATCCGCATGCCTTGATTGGTGGTGATCCTCAAGATATCGCGTATCAAGGTGAGGAAACGTGGTTGGAGATCGGCCATCATAATGTGATCCGAGAGTATACCTCCATTCATCGCGCCTCAACTAAAGACGATGGTGTGACACGGATTGGTGATCATAACCATATTTTTGCGTACACGCATATCGCGCATGATTGTCAGATAGGTCATCATGTGATGTTTTTTAATAATGCGGCATTAGCCGGCCATTGTGTGGTGGATGATCACGCCATGATTGGTGGCTTTGTTGCTGTGCATCAGTTCTGTCGGGTGGGTAGTTATAGTTTTCTATCGCGTGCAGCAAAAGTGGTAAAAGACGTCCCACCCTTTTTGTTAGTGGTGTATAACCCAGGGCGCCCTTCAGGATTGAATACTGTGGGATTAAAGCGAGCCGGTTTTTCCTTAGAGGCTCTGCGACAGCTTAAACGTGCGTATCGCTCATTGTATCTAGAAAATCGTCCATTAGCAGAAGCTCTAGAGGTTCTCTCAGAGCAAGCAAAGACGTCACCTGAGGTGCAATTATTGTGTGACTTTGTGGCATCTTCTCAACGCGGTATTGTGCGTTAGTCTGCTACTGAACACGATGATTTAATGGTGTTGCCTTGCGCAGACTTTCTTGCGTTGCGGTTCTTCTTGAATAGTGTCATTTTGCAGTAAGTGAAAGAGTCGCTGCCCTAATGCCGTCTGTGTGTTGGATGAAAGGTTTTGCCAGGATTCACTGAAGTGTCGACGTTTAATGTGACGAATGACCGCCCCTAATTGTGAGTCATTGAGCTGTTGGTGATGCTGAAAGAGTAGCGTTAAGCAGGGTATGAGAGCTGGGTTATGTTGCGTTGAGATGCTCAGTGTTTGAGGTAGCCCTCTGTTGGGGGTAGCTGTTAACGCTGGGAACAAGATCGATTGAGTCGCTTTCGTGTAGAGGTGGTCTCCCTCGCTGTGTACTGTGCCTGTGTGTGTTTTTCGGCTGACTTCCACTGTAATAATCTCATGTTCTATGATGTGATGATCAGGAAAATGACTAGTGTGCTGTTGCCCAACGATAATGCCGACGGGTTTAAATCCAGAGCCGCCATCGTCATCAGAAAGGTGTGTTAGTAATATCGAAGGTGAGCAAGCTTTTGCATTGAGTGGTATAAGGCTGTGGTAAATGTCATTGAGGTTGTCAAGAAAGTACGGTGCAACTGAATACATCATCGGTGCAATACCGGTCTTTAATGTAGTGACTTCATGTTTATTTTTTCTTGATTGTAGGTCAACAGTAAAGTGGTTGGCATACTGTTTAAGGTGCTGGTGATTGCCGAGAATGTTATTATAGTCGTTGCTAGGTGGAGACTTAATTAATGTTCTATCTGGGTTGGAGATTGAGATCCATGGATACGCGTTGTTAGGTGATACTAGAGGTGTGAAGTATTGAGAATCGGCTGCTTCATTGAACAGCTGAAGTTCTGCTGCTTGCACGCACAAGATAATAAATTGATCGCAACGAAATCCTCGAGGACTGCCAGTTTTAATCGGTTGGTCTCCACGTATAGCAAACTTCAATGCCCGATAACCCCCTTGTTGTATGAAGTCTTCTTTACAGGCTGTTAGTGCTGTTTGAGTATCGGATTTGTCCTTTAAAAAATCAAGCATGTTTTGGCGACGCCGGCGGTCATAGGGAAGCCGCTCTGTGTGAGAAGCCCATGCAGTAGCAATTTTAGCTATGCGTTGTTTGAGTCTGTTTTTTGGATCATGACTCTCAGAGAGCCTATATACTAAATAGCCATAGAGAGCTGTGAGTGGTGTGATGTCCACGTGTGAGATATTATTTCCGTAAGTGGCGTGTGCAATGAGAGGGATGTTCTTTTCATTATGCCCAACACAAATACCCACATGTTCTACGGATTGTGCGCTAAGGTTTCCTTGAACGGCACCAACAGAAAAATAGAAGATAAAATCGCCGGGTTGAATGCCTATAGAGGCAATAAACCGATGTTTTTGAGTTTTTTTTGTCATTATTTCGGCATTGCTGGTGATAATTGAGCAATATTACGCAGGTAGAAGGTAGTTTTCCCTTAAGCAAATATTAAGTTTTATCTATTCCGGCAAGCCATAGGGAGACCATCTAATGCTTTTTTGGTGATATTGGTCAAAACAGGGAGTTAGGTGATCACAATTTCATCGAGGTGGGGCTAGGGTCCCCAACAGTGAGGCCCTTTGCCGGTCTTCAGTACTCCAGCTCTTAGTGGTTGGTCACAGATAAGCGAGGGCTGTTGAGTTGTCCCAAGGATGGTTTCAATGTCAGTCTTACACATGGTACTTCTCCTATTGAGTGGTACAGGTTCATTGT
>JABABC010000021.1 GCA_014238445.1 Coxiellaceae bacterium | reverse complement strand
TTTCCTCTGCATATCTGGCAAACAGGCAGCGGAACACAAACTAACATGAACAGTAATGAAGTGATTTCAAATCGTGCCATTGAAATCATGGGCGGTGAAATAGGCTCTAAAACCCCTATCCACCCTAATGATCATGTCAATATGTCACAATCATCCAATGATACATTCCCAACCGCCATGCATATTACTTTAGTGGAAATGATCATCCACCAATTGATCCCAGCTGTTTCTGATCTGCGATCATCATTAGCTCAGCATGCCAATCAGTTCTCTGACATCATTAAAATTGGCCGAACTCACCTTCAGGATGCTGTTCCTTTGACCTTGGGACAAGAATTTAGTGGTTATGTTGAACAACTTGACTGCATCCTCAGCGCCCTGGAAAAAAATCTCGGAGAACTTTACAAATTAGCGATTGGCGGCACAGCTGTTGGCACAGGTATTAATACGCACCCTGATTTTGCCGAAAAAGTTGCCGCGAATATTTCCAACTTAACTAACCTTCCTTTTATATCAGCACCCAATAAATTTGCAGCACTAGCTGCGCACGATGGTGTCGTACTAATGAGTGGTGTGTTAAAAACCTTAGCGGCAGCTCTTATGAAGATCGCAAATGATATTCGCTGGTTAGCATCCGGTCCTCGCTGTGGTATTGGTGAACTGCATATCCCTGAAAATGAACCTGGCTCCTCCATTATGCCAGGTAAAATCAACCCCACTCAAAGTGAAGCCATGACCATGGTCTGCGCACAAGTTTTTGGCAATGATGCCACCATTGGTTTTGCTGGCTCTCAAGGCAACTTTGAGCTTAATGTTTTTAAGCCTGTTATGCTCTATAACGCTGTTCAAAGCATTTACTTACTAGCTGACGCATGCCGATCATTCAAAGAACATTGTGTGGACGGGATCACAGCTAACCATGAACAAATTGACACCTATCTATCTCAATCACTGATGTTAGTCACTGCACTTAACCCCGTCATTGGCTATGATAAATCCGCTGAAATCGCTAAAAAAGCTCATAAAGAAGGCACAACGCTGAAAGCGGCATGCCTTGCTTTAGACTACCTCAGCGGTGAAGAATTTGACCAAGCAGTCGACCCCACTAAGATGGTTGGTCACTGAACAGCCTCAACTGCTTGAATGGAGGGGATAGAGACCGCTGGATCAACATCAGCGCCGTAATCAACCCCCTCCAAACCAAAACCAAATAACTGTAAAAAACCATCGCGATAGGCCGTAAGATCAGCGAGGCTTTCAATATTATCGGTATTCACAGTCCCCCAAGCCTCAGCGACTGCAGCCTGTATAGAAGCTTCCATTTCCTTATTGTCTAACCGAATGCAGCGCTTAGCATCTAAGGTAGCGGGCTCATCAGCATATAAAGACTCACTCATTAAACGATGCATTTGTTCAATACAGCCTTCATGTACGCCCTGCTCCTGCATGATCTTAAATAAGATCGCGATGTACAAAGGCACAACCGGAATTGCAGCGCTGGATTGAGTAACTACCGCCTTATTCACCGAACAAAAAGCTTGTCCTTGCACTTCATTCGCCAACCTATCATTCAATCGATCAGCTGTTTGCTGTACATCTTTCTTTGCTTGACCAATCGCGCCATTGGTATAAATCGGATGCGTTAATTCAGGGCCAATATACGAATAAGCTACCGTTTTAAAACCGGAAGCTAATAGATTGGCATCACGCAGCGCATCCACCCACAGCTGCCAATCTTCACCACCCATGACTTTTATGGTTGCAGACACTTCATCATCAGTTGCTGGCTCTAAACTAACTTCAGACACCACACCTGAAAATGGATCAATGGTTTTATTGGTATAGGTATCACCAATAGGCTTCAAGACCGACGAAAAGGCCTCACCCGTATCAGGGTCTGTGCGACGCGGGGAGGCTAAACTATACACTAATAAATCAACGTGCCCCCAATCAGCACGAATGAGATCCATCGTGGCTTGCTTAATAGCATGCGAGAAAGCATCACCATTAATGCTTTTAGCATACAGCGCATCTTCGTGGGCTATTTGCTCAAAGGCCGCCGTATTATACCAGCCAGCAGAAGCTGTACGCTTACCTGAAGCAGCTCTCTCAAAAGAAACACCGATGGTATTCGCACGATAACCAAATGCTGCTGAAATCCGTGAGGCTAAGCCATATCCCGTAGAGGCACCCACCACTAATACATTTAACGGGCCTGAACGCACTCCCAGAGACTGAATATAATCCACTTGTTGTTGGACATGCTGAAAACAACCTGATGGGTGTGCTGTTGTACAAATAAACCCTCTAATTTTAGGAGCAATGATCATATAATTTCCTTTTATTGTCGCACTTTAATTCGTTATATCGCATGACTGAAAATCAACCGTGCCGATAAAGCCAAACATCCTACCAAGCACACGTACACGCTGCAATCACTCCGTGCTCTGTGCCAACAACTCGACACATACCCCATAGTTGCTCAAAAAAAAATCATTAAGGTAGAAGTATTTAGATGAGAATTTCACAATATTTTCTGATACACTACGGCATCATTTTGGTTGTTTTTACTACAATACAAATAAAATATAAGCATTAAAGGAATCACATGAAAAAACGAAGCATTGGCTTAATGTCTGCTGTCTTTCTCGGCATTTCTTCTATCATCGGTAGTGGATGGTTATTCGCACCTTATAAAGCCGCCCAAGTTGCCGGCCCAGCTTCCATCTATTCCTGGATCATCGGTGCTGCTGTTATTAGCTTACTTGCCATGTGTTTTGCTGAAGTCTCTGGCATTTATCCTCGCCGTGGTCTGAGCGCTATCATACCAACACTGTCTCACAATCGCTTCTTTGGATTTCCTTTTGCGGTAGCCAATTGGCTCGGAATTGTGGCAGTCATCGCGCTTGAAGCCACTGCCACTATTCAATACCTGATTAATTTATTTCCAAATCTAGAATCTTTATTTTTTAATCACTCCCAGCTCACCTTACCCGGCAGCGGACTTGCTCTCATT
>JABABC010000184.1 GCA_014238445.1 Coxiellaceae bacterium | reverse complement strand
CTCTCACGGAGCACTCAATAGCATAGCTAACGACTTCCAGGATTGGACAATACACCCCAATAACACAGAAGGTTATCGCACCGCAGAAGTGACATTAGGCGGCGTAGACTGTAACGCCATCTCCTCAAAAACTTTTGAAGCCAATAACACACCAGGATTATACGTTATTGGGGAAGTACTGGATGTCACGGGCTGGCTTGGCGGTTATAATTTTCAATGGGCTTGGGCTTCTGGTTTTGCAGCAGGTCAAGCCGTGTAAGAGCCACCTAAAAAAACCACATCGTTGATAACGGTTATAGAAGCACTCGTGCATGAGATGGTTATATCACCACTCTCTTTGCTCACGTGACGATCTTTTCCATGCGTCTGAATGTTTGCGAGCATCCACTGTGTATCATCCTCCGGGTTTTGCTTAACGCATGCGGTGACATAAAAAGTGATCCTCAGACTAAAAAATCACAATACAGCACATTGACCTTAAATAAAGCTTAAAAGTTAAATTTATCACACAACACCTCCAATGAACCTATACAATACCTGATATTATTCCTATAATGATTCTTATACAGCACATAAAAAAGCAAGGGATGGCTCACCGATGGAGAGTTCATCATGCGAAAAAACTCACGTCACTCACCCCACACGGTTGTTCAGCCCAACCTGAATCAATCGCATCTGATCAATCAGATCATTGCATTTATTGAACTCGACTCGAACCCCAATAACCCATTAAAGCCAACCCAAAGACATACACTGCAAGCAGGGTGCTGTCACGGGCTATCATTAGTGTTCAGTTATATGTGTGCAATAGAAAAAAGCCAATGGTGGCTTGAATGCCTGGAAACTTTGTCTTCCTGGAATGGAAAAGACCCTGAATTACAGTATAAAAAGCACCTCTCGCAATCAGAATCGAGCAACGGTGAATCTGTTTATCACATTATTACGCGCATCATTCACTACGTATTATTTCACCAAGTAACCTCCTCAGGCATTCCTGAGTTCAATCAAACAAGGCAAGTGCAATTAACTAACCCCAATAGTCAATCCATTCAGTTTGAATCACAGACCCATCAACTTGAGCAGCAATCGGTTGCGAGTGGTTACTTCAGTGAAAATGATTTAGACCAGCTCCTTCTGGAATCTGCATTCAACGTTCCATCGATAATGACGGCATCGATTCACGCAAAAGGTAATCCCTGTGCGCATACGATTGCCTTGCATTACATCCAAGGCAATAATACCTGGGCTTTATACGACCCCAACTCTCCTGATGGTGCACTCAATTTCACAAAAAAAAGTGATTTAATCCATCACATGATTCATCGCTATACTGCCAACATTCGACTGGAATACCTGTCGCTTGAGCCATCACCAGAGGCGCACACTGCCCAGCATCATTTTAAAACCGCTTATCATCAGATTTGCTATAACAACCCATTAACATTGATCCAATCTTACGGTTATGTCATTGCCGATCAAACTGACAAACTGATAGCGGCACTAGGCAACATCTCTCAACAATTAACCTCTGGCTCTCAAGACAGTGCCTGTCAGATCATCGACAAATTGACGTCACTCACAGCACAAGGTGACACTCAATTAATAAACGCCATGTGTGTTAACCAGCCTTTTTATGAAAAGATGCTCTCCTTAAGCAAAACCTCTTCGACTGCTCGACTTGCGATACTACAATCATTATTTACCATCAACCGTGACAACAATTCAGGTTATAAACAACTGGCCTGTGAGCTATCGACTCAGCAGGCCAGTAATTGCCTGCGCACATGCTTATCACACACGCATGACCATGCAGAACAACCTCTCATTACATTAATGGAAAGTCTATTCCATAAGAGTCATATAGACCTCTGGAGAGAAAGCATCCTCATCATTAATGAGCCTAACCTTTTAGTGTTTTTATTGCGGCTAGCAGAACACTCCACACCACTGAGAGAGACTATAACGTTACTTTTATCTGGAAAAAACAAACAGGGTCAGACGGGTCTGGAAAAAATCATAGCACTTCAACCTGATTGTTTCTGTCAACTCATCACCGTCAGCTGTCAAACGCCTAGCCTCACACAGATCATGACAGAGGTCCTTAACACGCAAGCGACGGCGTGCACTCAACAGGTGACACACCCCTTTACTGATGCGATTATGCCTCCAGTCTTGCCATCGGTAAAAACCAACAAGCATCTTTTCGCCTCGATGCAAGCATACTATACTCGCGTACAACAACACACCGATACCCTCTCCGTCTTAGCAACACCACTCGCAGCACCCATAGTGATTCACACAACACCTAAACCTGCTACAACAAAACCAGATGCTCTATCACAAGCTGACCAAAAAGCTATGGCTCATCAGTTACTCCAACTCTGTTTACAGCCCGTACAAGGGGTCATTGAAAAACAAGCTGTTAAAAACTACCTTAACAAACACCTTTTAAAATCCTTAATCACTGGCACTATCACCTCAACCGCATCGATTGCTCACCTGCTAGAGGGTAAACCACAAGAAGCTGTTTACCAGCGTTATTTGACAGCCATTGATGCACTCATTCACGAAGGCTGTCATCAAACACATTCGTATGAAACACATCTGTCAGACTTAGAGCGTACGGGTCAATTACTCACACGTGAATCAGGGGTCAGTCTATTTGTGCGCTTAAAAACCTCTTCATTTACACAACAACGGAAAAAAATTCTAGAGCTGATTGATACAGACACAAAACATCAGAGCATCAATAGAGGGTCACACAGTGATCACATCAAGCAAACAACGCTCAACCCACTGATGCGGTCGTGTTTAGCTATCGCCATGAACATTCAAGAATGGTATTCGCTGATCACTATCCCTGGGTTACTTCCTTGATTTTCGTGCTGGAAACTACAATAATATAATTACAATCAGTGACTTATGAGTAAAACCTAGTTCGAATTATCTAAAACGTAACCCTTTTAAAACCCGGCTAGCACTGACACAGAAGGATATGATACTATCCTGACCACTCAATGATCGATTTCTGAACAATACCATGACACACCGCTTCCTAAATTTCCAATTACTGCGAGAGGCCATTCCTTTTATCCTGGCCAATGCGAGCATCCCCTTGCTGGGCATTATGAACATTGCTATCGCCGGGCACTTGCAGAGTGGTGACTACCTTGCCTCCCTCAGTATTGGCACGATGATTGTAGGCATTATCTATTGGTGGCTCAATTCACTTCGCATGGGAACGACCGGATTAGTTGCTCAAGCGCATGCCAAACAGGACCATCATCGAATTAATCATATTCTACGGCATAGTGTTTTACTCGCCATCGGCATTTCACTACTCACCGCTATTTGCCACACACCCTTATTAAAGCTCGCCTTTTGGGTCACACAACCCAGCCCCTCCTTACAACCCCTCATAACCACCTACTTCAACATTCGTTTAATAGGCATGTTGGCGGTATTGCTCAATTACATTATTATTGGTTGTCTGATTGGCTTTAAACAAGGCCGATGCGCACTTTGGAGCACCCTCACCACACTCTTCGTCAGCACGCTCTCCGGCTGCGCACTGGTTTACGGTTTACACTGGCACAACTCAGGCATTGCAATAGCCGATGTGATGGGTCAAGTAGCCGGTGTTGTGGTAGGCCTCCATCGACTAAACCGACATCACCCCGTCAAAGACTTTTTACACATACCCACCTTATTTAATCGCATTGATCCGCCCTTAATACTTGAATTAATCACGATGCAACGTGATCTTTTTCTTCGCACCGTGGCACTATCATTCGGCTTTGGTTTCTTCACCGTTGCCAGCACCGCGATGGGTGCAGAGACACTGGCCGCTAATACCGTGTTACTCAACCTGACTTTCCTATCCGCTTATTTCCTCGATGGATTTGCTAACGTTGCTGAAGGCCATATTGGCTTTAGCCTAGGCCAAGGTGATCGTATAAAAACTCTCAACTTAATGCGCGAAACCGGCGTTTGGATAGGGATCTTCGCAGCAGCCATTGCGGCCCTATACCTGTGTGCCGGGAAGTATGCGATCCATTGCCTGACATCCATTCATGCTATTCAAACATTAGCCGGTCAGTACCTTATTTACGCTGCTGCACTCCCTTGCGTTGCTGCATTAAGTTACTGGCTAGATGCTATTTACATTGCAGCCTTACAACAACGACCGTTACGCAACTCCGCTATCATCGCATTTGCTGTATTGCTTCTATTGCATGCATTCAGTGACACGACGAGCAATGCTGCACTGTGGTCTGCATTCCTCTGCTTTTTCTTATCCCGCGGAGTATACCAACTCATCTGGTTAAAAGGCTGCATCAATCACTCACTGCAAAAAAACTTACAGCTCCAGAAAATCACATCACAGGCCGACTACCAAGGCCAAACTGCAAAGATCATCACGCAGTGATCCAATCAATGTGACGATGCAAATACTTTTCAGTCAATAAGGCCTCAGGGCTGCCTACATCTGCTTTAAAATCATACTGCCATCGCACAAGGGGTGGCAATGACATCAGTATGGATTCAACACGGCCCTTGGATTGCAGACCAAACAATGTACCTCGATCATGCAGCAAATTGAACTCCACGTAGCGACCGCGTCGATACAGCTGAAAATCACGCTCTTTTTCGGTCCATGGGTGCTCGCGACGACGCTCAACAATAGGCCGGTACGCAGCAAAAAAAGCATTAGCATTAGCTTGTTGAAAAGCAAACATCTCATCCCAGGTTTTGTTACCCTGCATTAAGGTTAATGCCGGTGCATCACCCTGCTCTGAGTGGCGACCATGATCAGGCTTAACCAACAATCCTGGCTGACCATCCTGATAATCATAAAAGATGCCACCCACGCCGCGTGTTTCTTGTCGATGGTGATTATAAAAATATTCATCACACCAATATTTAAAGGCCTCATAAGCATGAGGATCATGAGAATCGAGTGGGCGCTTTAATGTTTCATGCCAATGACGACAATCGTCTAAAAAAGGGTAATAAGGTGTTAAATCACAACCACCCGCAAACCACCAAATAGGCCCTGCTTCAAAATAGCGATAGTTAAGATGCACCGTTGGGCAAAAGGGGTTATGAGGGTGAATGATTAACGACACACCCGCACCCCAAAATGGATGACCTTGTAATTCTGGCTTATGACCTAACAGTGATGCTGGGGGCTCTTGACCTTGAATGTGAGAAAAGTTCACACCTCCCTGCTCTATCAAGCTCCCACCTGATAGTACACGAGTACGCCCCTCTCCAAGCCCTGATTTTTCCCAAGTATCCTCGTTAAAGGTTGAACCACCATCGAGTGTTTCTAACGCTTGAGTAAGACGATCTTGATAATCCTTTAAAAATCCGATAACTAATTCACGAGACTGTGTGGATGGAGGTTGGGTGGTTATCATTATCAGAACATCACAGCATGTTTAAAGGTTGGGCTATATTACGCCCAGGAACACGATGATTCAAGTATCACTGGTGTATTCCACGAACCTATGCTGGCGAATCAGATTAAAGTCGGTCATCAAATCACGGTAGTTCTCATTATTGATAATAATCAAACCTGCTAAATATTTTTGAGAGAATAACATTTCAGATTGATCAAAATAGTCGACATCAAAAAACTGCCCGGGTTTTACAAACCACTCTATATGAGTTCGGCTGAGAAAATCGGGGATATCCAATGTACTTATTGTTCCAGGGCTCAAGGGGATAAACGCCCACGCGTAATATTGACCACTGTCCTGTAATTCTATTGCCGGTTGAATGCCTAATTGTAATTGCAAATGCATCAATGAAAAATTGACCTGCCATTGACGCTGATACAAGTCAACGATTCTCCCACCGGGTGCTCGTGCTGCAATCTCTACAAACACCAAGCGATCATCCTTCGTGTGAAAACATTCCATGTGAGTCACGCAGTGATTAGGGGATAGGCTAGCAATCACCGATTCGTTCATGATTTTTAAACGCTGATACATCACGCTATCAAACGGCAACACGATTGAACCAATGGGCCTACCTGTAAAGAATTGATCACAAGGCCACGCATACTCTGCAGCACATTGCAGCAATATCTGATGATCACATACGACACTATCAATATGGTACATAACACCTTGCAAAAATTCTTCAATCAGATAACGATCACCCGTTGATGACCTCAACCAATCTTTTAATGCTGTTGAATCATCAATCACACCCACACCAATGCCCCCATAACTGTCGCAGGGTTTATAAAACAACGGGTAAGTAGGCATTGTTAATTCAATTTTTTCAATGACCTCGGATTCTTTATTAACACCACCTAATGAGCAAGTCATATATCGGGGAAGGTGAACATCAGATCCCAGCAACATTTCCTTCATCAAGGATTTATCGATAAATCGATTCACGTATTCAACCGTATCACCAGGTAAGGCTAACTTTTCTCTTACCTTGGCAGCCACAAGTAATGTATTCTCTTGGGTAGGTAACAGCATCACATCAATCAGGTTGATTGACGTCGTGACAGAGTGAATCGCACGCACCACTGAATCCACTGTCAGCTCATTCACCACAATAATGTCATCAAAATACACCTTCTGAGAATCCGTCATTTTATTAAAGGTCTCAGGAGGTAATACTAATACCCACTGAGCATGATGATCTTTCAAAACAGACCAACTGCATTCCGGCGGTGCCAACGAGCAAAGCATAATAACCGTTTTCATGATGACTCCTTATCACGACTCTTGCTACTCATAATAGTACAAAAAACAACATCGCGTTCAACTATTAACTATCTGATAATTTGAATAAAATCATAACAACCACCTGCGCCTTTAATTTTTTCATCATAGACGCATTGACTGCACCCTCTAGGAATACCTTGATATTATGATAGACTGTCGGGCAATTGTCAGACGGACTGTGAATAATCTAACCCTGGATACCTATCATGATTAACGTGAGCGCTTACAGATTCACCCCGATTAATGAAGCTCGTTTACCCACTTTAAAAACTGAGCTACTGGAACACGCTCAGTCACTGGACCTAAAAGGCACTATTCTATTAAGCACAGAAGGTATCAATGCCTTTATATCAGGAACCCCTGAAACGATTATCAACTATAAAGTATTTTTATCCACCTACCCTGAATTTGATGACCTTCCCTACAAAGACAGCCCTTCAGAGGAACAACCCTTTTCTCGCATGTTGGTCCGTATTAAACAAGAAATCATCAGCATGGGTGTCGATTCAGTCATTCCTCATGATCACACAGCGCCATACATCACAGCTGAGGCGCTCAAAGCGGCGTATGACAGTGATGAGCCACCTATCGTACTGGACACACGTAATGACTATGAAATCCAATTGGGTAAATTTGACGATGCGATAGAGCTTGATATTAAAAGTTTTCGTGACTTTCCAGAAGCCATTAAACAACTCCCCGAAGAGATGAAATCCAAAAAAGTAGTCACCTATTGCACTGGCGGTATTCGTTGTGAAAAAGCCGCTGAACTTATGCAGCAAGCTGGCTTTACAGATGTGCATCAATTAGAAGGGGGTATTTTAAAATACTTTGAAGACTGCGGCGGGGAGCATTACCACGGTGAGTGCTTTGTATTCGATAAACGTGTTGGGGTAAACAGTGAATTAGACGAAACGGATACCAAACAATGTTTTGCTTGCCGCATGCCACTCACAACAGCCGATCAAATCAACTTTCCCACTTGCCCACACTGCGGTGGCAATGCCGCGCTGGGTAAACGTGCACGTGAACGACAAGCAGCTGAAAAACGCTTATGACATTACCTATCTTATACAGTTTTGTTCGTTGCCCTTATGCCATACGTGCCCGTATGGCCTGCGCACAAACAGGCACCGAAGTCGAATTGCGTGAAGTCAACCTAAAAGATAAACCACAAGCACTACTGAATGCATCACCTAAAGGAAGCGTCCCTGTCTTTATTCATGCCAATGGGCGTGTGGTTGATGAGAGCCAAGCGATTGTTACAGAACAACTGCAAGGCAGTAACGTGGATTGCGACCACCCTAACGATAAGCAACTCATTGATGGATTACACGCGACGTTTATTCCAGCACTGAAATGTTATAAATACCCTGAGCGCCACCCTGAATCCGATCGTGATGAGGTGATAGCCACACTGAATGAATTCCTGTCAATGCTAGACAAGCATTTAGTTGATCATGAATTAACGGAAGATTGGAGCTACCTTGACGTCATGGTGCTGCCACTCATCCGTCAATGCTATATCGTTGACCCAGCAGTTTTTTCACATTGGCAACATACACACGTTGAACACTGGCTACAGCAGATCATTTCATCAACTCGATTCAAAACACTCATGGAAAAGCGAATCCCTTGGAACTCTATTCCGTAAGCTGATAAGAGTCCAATGAGCGCTTCTGACGGCATGAAAGTCGTCTTTTGGGGAACTCGGTGATCACTTTACTGTTACATCATGCATGATAGACAATGCGATGCGTTACATTACCGGCCACGTCACTCACACGTCATGCCCTCCTGTGTGGCTGGCTCCTTACCTCAGTGTTAACTAATAACTGCGGGAAGAGCATGGTTGACATGGGGATGATCCTACCCACTGATGAATGCTATATCAGCAACTCATTAAGGGATAATTAACAAGGAAAAACATAGGCTATTTTAGAAAAAAATACCTTACCCCTAAGCGAGGGCAATGACAAATAAACACCCTCTCTTTTCCTACACCAACATGAATCATGAGAGCCTTTTGACCTTGACAACTGCATCGGATTGTTTTTCAATTCACACTCTATCCATAGCTACCTTTAACATAACGATGCCAACTATAAAATTTGGACCTTACTCAAAAAACGTATTCCAAGAAAACAGAACCACCGGCAACAAACGCAATAAGCTTGAACTCAATACACAGCATTTCACACTGCCTGAAATCAACGCTATATCGTCTCAAGTGACTACCGTTCGTCTTGTCTATAACACGGGATTTCTCGTTGACACGGAATGCTATGAATCGCTCTTACCCGTAACTAAGCTATGGCAAGGCCAGGAAGAAACCTCCATTGATGCCGCCTTCCCTATACTCAATCAGACCTTTCATCAATTCGAACCAGGAAAAAGCATTCGACGATGGCAAGAGGAAATTCCAGGCTTTGGGCCATGCCTGGCATTTAATGCCGAATACACGCCAAATTCACCCTTGTTTGAAGCCATTCAAAGCTCACTCCTAGAATACCGCCTAAGGATCGACAACCAGTCCTATCGTATCATCCATCGAGGGATCGGCTTTTACCTTGGCCCCAAAGGTCAAACCAAACAAAGGCAACGCAGCTCTTCTGACAGCTACCCTGCATCAGACCCACTGAGCGAGGTTAATCGATGCTCCTATAAAAATGAAATCAATCTAGACCTGAGATTTGCATTAGCGACAGAGCATGCTGAGGGTATGAGTGCTGAACTACCTGAGAGGTATTTCTACCATGGCAAACACCCTTTAATCAGTTTCTCTTTAAATATACACCTAGAGCCCAATTCAAAACACCCAGACAGGCTCACAAGCTGGGAGAATGTCCATGCAGCCATCACTCAGCATATTGACCCATTCAAAGCGTTTGTTACCCGAAGTACCATTATTAATAATATCACCCAGCCTGATCAATTTAAAAACTCAGGCTATTGGGCAAAAGCTGATCGCATCATGCAGCGCGCGCACTCACCTACGGTTGACAGCTATATCACACAAAATATTGACGATAATAACACACCCAATGCAGTATCACTGATTCATGATATCGGAGAAGCAACCGAAGAGTATAGACACACAACCCGCTCTAAATGGCCTGAACTTTTTACTCCACTTCACAACAATGAAGCATCAGCACCATCACACTATTCTAAACGAGACGATAACGTTTTCTCAGTGTTGTCAATCGATACGGATGAAAGCGAATCTGATGACTCTTATGAAGAAAGCGTTATGAACAAGACTTCCGGCAGTCACTCCTAACCCGACACACCAATGACAGCCAAAAAAAAACCACCCCGAGGGGTGGTTTCTATTAAATGCATCCCTATTACTGGCGTTTACACACCAGGTGCTGCCCCTAAGACTTCCTTTAGAATTTCTTCTGCTAGTGCCGTAGCATTATTAACAGTCGGTTGTGCAAAGAGACCACTCGCGACAGTAGAAGCAATACCATTGCTATAGCAAGCTGCCGCTGCTACTACCGCAGCACTTGATACTCCTATCAACAGTGGATAGGCATAAGGAGCCGCCATTTCCGAGATACGACCGAAAGCCGTGCTGCCATCACGATTAATTAGCCTAGCAGCTATAGCAGCGCCTTCAAAGTCTGATTTTTTTCATTCTAACTGTTCTTTAATAGCTGTCAAAGCTTCTACAGAATCGGCTTGGTCTGATTTTGGCTTATCAGCCGTAGAGACCACATGATTCCCACCTCGTAAAAAGGGTGAAAATTCACGATTGCTGATCATCTGAATAACAGTGTTAATAAGATCAATTGAAGAGTCACACTTTTTAACCCCCTCATTAAGCTGATCAAAGGCAGAACCAGTCTGCGGGACACCAATTGCCTGCAGTTCATTGGTAAAAAAATTGTCAAAGTTTTTATAGAGGCCTGAAAGCTTATCTCTAGGGATTTGTTGAAACACAGCCTTCACATCAACTCCTTTGGGAGCGTCACGGAATGCTGTAATCAGTTGTATCAAATCTCCATTTTTATTAGCTGCCTCTTTAAAGGCGGTACTTGCTACCGATATTTTTTCTTCACCAGCCTTTGAGAAGACGGATGAGAGCTTTGTAAACATCCCGGATTCTCCAGATGAAACCTTAGTCGTAATCTGGGCCGTATAATGGTTTGTAAAAGCTTGACCATAACCTTCCAATTGCTGTTTTAAGTCCGCAGTATGCTGGTTTTTAAGATCAGCAAGCGCGTTATCGTGCTGAGTAAATGTGCTTAGCGCGGTATTTCTTTCTTGGTTACCCACACTTTTTCTCTGCTTCGCATCACTCAACTCATCCTTAGCTGCTTGCAGTTTGATTTGATTGTTACGTGTAGCCTTTACATCATCAAGAAAGCTCGGAGTCCCAGTTAGATTTTTTTTCGCGAGCTCGGAAATAGAGCCTGCTAGGCTATTCAACTCTGTCGTTAAAGCTGTAATCTCACCCTCGCTTTTTTTCTGCTTCGTCTCGTGTTGCGCTAATGTAATACTGTAGTCTTTTTCCGCTTTGTTTTTAGCCTCAGTCAGATTCTCACTGATTGAGT
>JABABC010000022.1 GCA_014238445.1 Coxiellaceae bacterium | reverse complement strand
GATTGTCTCGTAATTGAATCAATTCAAACCCAGCGCTGTACGCAGATCCACAATACACAAAAAATGCCATAATAGAAGCACAAGCATTCACACTTCGATGATGACTCATGACCCAATGACTGAGCACAGATATAAAGGCACGTGCACGAATCAACCCTCTAAAAATAGGCAAACATTCACGAATAATGATCGCTACTTTATCAACATAAACAGAGACAGGACGCACCAGAGGCTGCTGAAACAATGGAAGAAGAGAGCGATTATTGCGACCATGATATTCAACGTGCTTTCTAAATGCATCCACAACATCCGTATAAAAATCTAATAGGTAATTGAGTGTTCCAAATAACACAACCATTGACCACATCATCACCGGATGAATTGCTTTATGATCAAGCATAATCACTAACATGACATTCGTTATACTCGATAGATTAGCCATAACGACTAACAAAACATGCAGATGATCAGACTCACCCACTGCGTGTAAATCCGATATTTTATCATCCGCCTTGCCATTTAAACGATGAGCAACACTGTTCCAAAACAACCAACTACGACACAAGACAAAAAAACCATAAGGCATCAAAGGATATAAAATCTTCTCAAGCAACGTGACATGCTTATGCTGAGGCTTTAAAGCCAACATGATTAATGTGATAGGAAGCGACAACGATGTCACTAAAGCAAATGACAATGAAACACTGACTTTAATCCCGTGTTGTGAAGCTGCTATCAAGTGATACGATAAATATTCAGAGTATGATCGAGAACCAGAGCTCCCACTAGTAGCGTAAGGAATTAACATGGGCAAAAACCATACAAAAAAGATGATGAGGCACAAAATACCAGAAATTAACTATTTTTACAGCTATCAATTCACCATAATGCAATATTAACACCCATTTTATTTACTCATAAAACTGATATCAATGCTCAAAAATTGTTTAAATAACCGTATGGCTGACCAGTCTCTTTTTAGTCACTCTTTTACTAGAGTTAAAATGACCCTGTGATTAGCAGGGTTAATTATAATCACTTGATTAATAGATATATATTTAAAATCACATGAGATCGCTTTATAACATAACGCTCATCTATATGAGATAATAACTCCATGAGAACCACACAGAATAATAAGCTATAACCCTACGTCTGATCTAATTCATTCAACAGGCTATCTGATTTTTGCCCTCCTAGAGTGTTAAAATATAATTTCAAACTCCACACCATAGACAATGCAGCTATCGATTTGAATGCAGTGATCCCATACGCTTAACCGATGCCGTTAAGTCATCGATAGACCAGCGCCCTGCTAATACAGCACTCTCCAATGTCTTGAGTAAGGACTGATAATCTGAAATCAAAAAAGGCGCTAACTGACCACCAACAATCACCATATCATTGCCTGCCTGAAAGGCACGTAACACGGTATCAGCTAATGGCTCAACCAGTGGCAATGTTGAAATAGTGTTTGTCGCAGCCATTTGAATATCATCGGTAATAATCACACCATCAAACCCTGTTGACCGCAAACGCTCAACCCAACGTTTTGATAAGCTCACGGGCTGATCATCAACCTTTCGATGAATCACATGAGACATCATCACCATGCCACACTCACAGGCTAACTCATGAAAAGGTCTCAACTCCTCATCAGACCATTGCTGTGTAATATCCACTTGCCCCAAATGCGTATCACCTAAAGCACTGCCATGCCCAGGATAATGCTTCAAACAACATTGAACACCATACTCACGACAGACTTCGATAAATAGCTTTGCACACCCTATAATGTTATCGAACTTAGACGAATAACTACGATGCATGGCTCCGATAATGGGACAACGTGCATCATGGATATCTACCACGGGTGCATAGACTACATTAAAATGTAAATCAGACAACAGTCGAGCAATCTCATGGTAATGGTGTTTAACCGCATCAATATTACCATCTTGATACAGTTGTCCGATCTGATAAGCACATTGTGTCTCTGGGAACCCTGCGCTCACTTTCAAACGATTCACACCGTATCGAGCAGGCTCCCCTGCCTGATTTACAGTCCAATCGATACCACCTTCAGAATCGATCGAACGAAATGATTCAGGAAAAATAGTCTCAAAACACGCGTTCAATCTCTCAAGCTGCCCGGGATTAGCAATGTTCTTTACTTGATTGTGAGACAAATTCTGAGAATCATAAGTAAGATCAAAAGCAATCAAACCGCCTGGATGTGGCAAATGAGTGAGGCTTTGTATGAACCCATCATCCACCTTATGGCCGTTAAAACCTATTACCAGCAAAGAAGCAATCTGAGCTTGGAGGGAATCGAAATGCTTTTTATGATATGAACACATAGTATATCTTTACAGTTTTCAACAATACTGCTGAAGATAACCATATTTTAACTCAGCAATCAAATGACACCCCGCTCCTCCATTACCTCAAGTGCAGCAACCATAGCTTGTGTAGCTGCAGGAAACCCACAATAAGCAATCATTTGCGTTATGATGTCAATAATTTCTTGTGGCTTAACACCAACGTTCAAACTGGATACAATATGGACTTTAAACGCCGCCATAGATAATCCTTGAACAGTTAATGCTGCAATGGTTATCATCTCACGTGTCTTGTCATTAAGAGAAGATTGCGGGTCACCATAGATATCACCAAAAGCACACTCAACATTCACTCTAACAAATAGCTCTGCTTTCTCTAATTTTTTTAACCACGCATCAGTAGCATCACCTAAATGCTCTTTCATTATTTTATAACCATACTGGTAACGTTCAGTTTTATTGACAGACATAAGACTCCTCCTAACAACTACAATGACCCTAACCAGGAAAATCCAGGCATCATAACAAAACAAACAGCAGATAATGAAATCGTAAAATTACCAATAAAAATTACAATATTCAACAACCGGACCATACCAGGCTCAATTTCCCAAAAACG
>JABABC010000024.1 GCA_014238445.1 Coxiellaceae bacterium | reverse complement strand
GGCATAGGTTTTTCAGCTGAAGTGAAGCCAGGTGAAGACAGTGGCCACGAAATTAAATTGCTAGATCAAGTTGAGCCGCAAGATTTAATGAAATATGGCTTGATTCCAGAATTTATTGGTCGTTTGCCGGTTCTATCAATTTTAGAACGACTGGATGAAGTGGCATTACTGCGTATTCTACGAGAACCTAAAAATGCCTTGACGAAGCAGTATGAGAAATTATTTGAGCTTGAGGGTGTGTCATTAGATTTTCGGGAGAATGCATTACAAGCCATTGCTAAGCAAGCTATTAAAAGGAAGTCTGGTGCTCGAGGGTTACGTTCAATTGTTGAGCACTTATTGCTGCATCTCATGTATGAGATTCCTTCTATGGAAAATTTGGAAAAAGTGGTGATTGATGAGAATGTGGTTGATAAATCCTCAGAGCCCGTGTTTGTTTATAATAATAACGGCAGCGAAAAGCAATCCGTTGCAGAGTAAGTGTTACTATTTTTAGGCGTTTTATAAAGATCAGAAAGAGAGGCCCACATGGAAAAGTCAGAGAATCAGTGTTTAACGTTACCGTTATTGCCTCTGCGTGATGTGGTGGTATTTCCTTACATGGTGATGCCTTTATTTGTCGGTCGAGAGGAATCGATTTTGGCGCTTGAGGCAGCGATGGAGCATGACAAGAAGTTATTCTTGATCGGCCAAAAAGATCCTGAAGTCGATGTACCAGGAGAGGAAGACCTGTATTCAGTGGGCACAGTGGCTACTATTTTGCAGATGTTAAAACTACCTGATGGCACTGTGAAGTTATTAGTGGAGGGTTGTAGCCGCGCACACATGACGGCCTTTGCTGAGGGTGAAGCTTTTTTGTCAGCAGACCTGACCTTAATGGCTGAAGAGGGTGATGATGACTCACCTGAAATGAATTTAAAAATCAGAACGTTACTTTCTCAATTTGAAAAGTTAGTTGAACTAGGTAAAAGTGTTCCTAAAGAAGTCTATACGTCGATTGCTGCTATTCCTAAGGCATGCCGCTTAATGGACAGTATTGCAGCGCATATTGATATGACGCTGGCTGTTCGACAACAACTATTAGAACTTAATCAGCTTTCTGAGCGGATTGATTTTCTGACAAGGCTTGTTGCTGAAGCTTTGGAGATGCTTAATGTTGAAAAGCGCGTGCAAGGTCGCGTACGCACGCAAGTGGAAAAAAGTCAGCGTCAGTATTACCTCAGTGAAAAGATTAAAGCAATTCAAAAAGAGATGGGCGACCTGGATGAAAGTGGTATGCCAGCCAATGAGCTTGAAGAGCTAGAAGAAAAAATTCAGGCATCAGGTATGCCTAAAGAAGCGATGGATAAAAGCCTGTCAGAATTAAAAAAATTACGCATGATGTCACCAATGTCGGCAGAAGCGACTGTATCCAGAAACTACATCGATACTATGTTGTTAGTCCCTTGGAAAAAAACCTCTAAAGTCAGTCATAATTTAATTAAAGCCATGGAAATGCTCGATGCAGACCATTATGGTCTTAAAGAAGTTAAAGAACGCATTCTAGAGTATTTGGCAGTTCAAAAGCGCGTTAAAAAATTAAAAGGGCCTATTCTTTGTTTGGTCGGCCCTCCGGGTGTTGGTAAAACATCATTAGGTGAATCCATTGCTCGTGCAACTGGGCGTGAATTCGTTCGAGTCTCTTTAGGTGGTGTGCGAGATGAAGCTGAAATTCGCGGTCATCGTCGCACCTATATTGGGGCTATGCCTGGTAAGGTGATTCAAAAATTGTCGAAAGTTAAAGTTAAAAACCCATTATTCATGTTGGATGAGGTTGATAAAATGGCAGCTGACTTTCGCGGTGATCCTGCATCAGCTTTATTGGAAGTCTTAGATCCTGAGCAAAATAATACGTTTAATGATCATTATTTAGAAGTTGATTATGACTTATCCGATGTCATGTTTATCGCAACTGCTAATTCCATGAATATCCCTGGCCCCTTATTGGATCGTATGGAAGTGATCCGTTTATCGGGTTATACCGAGCATGAAAAATTAAAGATCGCACAACGTTATTTGCTCCCACGTCAAATCAAAAATTGTGGCTTAAAAGCAAAAGAATTAAGTGTCTCTGAGGGTGCTGTGTGTGACATTGTTCGTGGTTATACGCGTGAGTCTGGTGTGAGGAGTTTGGATCGTGAGATAGCTAAAATTTCCCGTAAAGTTGTCAAAGAGTTAGTGGTTGCAGAGGGACGTAAGGCATCTTCAAAAAAAACGAAAGTGTTAACTCACGTCACCGTTCGTAATCTTGAGAAATACTTGGGAGTTAAACGTTATCGCTTTGGCTCTGCGGAAGCCGAGGACCGGATTGGTCAAGTGACCGGATTGGCATGGACTGAGGTGGGCGGAGAGCTATTAACCATCGAAGCGCAAATGGTTCCGGGTAAGGGTAAGTCTCAATATACCGGGCATCTAGGTAATGTGATGCAGGAATCTATACACGCTGCATTAACAGTTGTTCGTAGTCGCGCCCATTCTTTAGGTATAGAGGATGGTTATTTTCAAGAGCATGATTGGCATGTGCATGTACCGGAAGGGGCAACCCCAAAAGATGGTCCAAGCGCAGGTGTGGGTATGTGTACCGCATTAGTGTCATCCATTACGGGAATTCCTGTGCGGTTTCATGTGGCTATGACGGGTGAAATCACATTACGCGGTGAGGTACTGCCGATTGGCGGGCTTAAAGAAAAGTTATTGGCTGCATTGCGTGGCGGTATCACAGATGTGATTATTCCTCATGATAACCAACGTGATCTTAAAGAAATTCCTAAAGCCGTGTTACAGAATTTAACGATTCATCCCGTGCAGTGGATTGATGATGTATTTGGCGTGGCGTTGGCGTCTATGCCACACCCTTTAGCTTTGGATAAGAAGGCATCCTCATCTTCATCCGCATCGAGTCATGATGCTCAAGGTGCTTCGCGACATTAATCATCACTCAATGATAATCAAAAGGCGGTTGTATGGACAAAACCACGGATCCTGAAAGTAGCTCCCAATGTTATCGAAATGTCGCTTCTGATGTACTGAAGCAACTGCGACAGCGTGGTGCGGATCAAGCTGAAGTGCTGATTACAGAAGAGGTTGGTTATTCCATCGAAGTGCGTGATGGGGCAGTGGATACGCTGCAGCATGAGCGTGATGTTGGCATTGATATAACGGTTTATCGCTCTGGATGTACTGCGTGTGTTTCAACAACGAGTATGGCATCAACGTCATTGTCTGTTGCTATGGACAAAGTGATGAGCATGGTGCGTTTAACCGAATCAGACCCCTATTTGGGGTTGGCTGATCCGGCCTCCTTGGCTTTTGATTACCCGCACCTGGACTTGTATCACCCTTCGGGTTTATCGCCATCTGATGCTATCGATCAACTAGTAGCCTGCGATCAAACCTTAAGAAATCAAGATGCTCGTATTTTACCTGCAGAAGGGGTGTCATTAACGACGTATGACAGTTACCGTGTATATGCTAATTCACATGATTTTTTAGGTG
>JABABC010000025.1 GCA_014238445.1 Coxiellaceae bacterium | reverse complement strand
TTGATCCGTAAGTGCATTGAGCCCGTCAGATTCAATGAGCGTGACACGTTTGGCGAGGCGGTGTTGTTTGATATTGATAGCGGCAACGGTCAGTGCGTCAGGGTCAATGTCAATCGCATCGACAGTGGCATCGGGAAAGACGTGGGCGGCAGCAATGGCGATGCAGCCACTGCCCGTGCAAAGATCACATACACGATGAACCTGAGCGGGGTCGACCCAAGGCTGACATTGTTGGGCTATCCACTCAGCAAAGGGTGAACGGGGTACAATGACGCGTTCGTCGACATAAAAGGGGAGTCCCATAAACCAGGCTTGTTGAATCAGGTAGGCGAGCGGTTTGCGTGTTGCTATGCGCTGTTTTGCCAAAGTTTGCACGCGCAGTTGTTGTTCTGCGGTTGTCGGTTGTGATACAACGGTCTTGTCGCTATCAACGGGTAGTTGCATGACAAATAGCACGAGTTGAACGGCCTCATCCCAGGCATTATCGGTGCCATGGCCATAATAGAGATCAGCTGATTCAAACTGGTCAAAAGTCCAGTGTAGGAGCTGATCAATGGTTTGCAGTGTATGATGCGTGGTTGATGGCATGTGGCTCATCTCATTCATGAAAGAGTCTCGCAGGATAACCTAGCGAGAAATGCTGTCAAGTCTTTGCGCAAGACATGGTGTGACCGTGGTTGTGATGGCTCTAGTATTAATCAATAGCACAGCAAAGGAGTGTATAAGTTGGCTAAAAAAGACTCAGATGTGTCAGATAACGAACGTGCTTTATTTCGTGAGAGTATGGCATCGCTGCGTTCTAAACAGTCTAGCAATGAGGGTGATCAACAGGTATCGATATGGCGAGAATTGGCCTATATGGATCATGTTGAGCCTGAAGCAGTGATGACTTACATTCCTTCGACATTACCGCATACAGAGCAGCGCCGTTTAAAGCAAGGAAAGCTTCCCATTGAAGGACGTTTAGATTTGCATGGTTGCACGACAGAAGAGGCGATGGTCTTGTTGAGTGAGTTTGTCGCTCAACAGCAGTGTTTGAAGCACCGCTGCGCCATCATTGTGCATGGTAAAGGTGGTCGTGTGGGTAATCAAACCGCCATCCTAAAAAATCACACAGGGCAGTGGTTATTAGCACACCCGGCTGTTGTCGCTTTTCACAGTGCTCTACCACAGCAAGGTGGTGCGGGTGCGGTGTTGGTATTGCTAAAGCGGATAGTTTAACCATACTAAGCCCGGTTAATCCGAGTGCTTAAGGTTAATGTCATATTTTAGTTCTTTTTAAAAAAAACTAAGGTACGCGTTTTATCGGGTAATTTTAAAAAAAATAAAAAAACTATTTCGATTGATTCCTCTCTATTCCTACACTTTTGCATCCATATGTTCGTGAAAGGAGAATTTGTGTTAATGGCAAAGGGCCTATGCCTAAAACTGCAACATAATAATCCTTGTTAATTCCTGCAATTCATCCCTCTAACTGAATAAGCTGATGAACTTTGGAAAAATAAGAGTCAACCTGACTAACACCTGAAAATAAAATTTTATTAGATAAGCTTTGTTCTCTCAAAAGCTCCCATAAATACCACGCACGTCTAACAATAGAAAGATAACCATTCAGTTCACAATTAAACTGATAATCTAATTCTACATGAAACTGATTATGAATAGTTTGAATTAATTTATTTAGATCTGCAAATACAGATGCAATCGATGAACGATCATCGAATACTTTTTCTTCACTACGCTTAAACCCATCATGTTTTTTTTAAGGAAATCCAATAATTGATATTTTGCGTTGATCATATATTCTGATTTCATGTTATCTGATTAAAGCTTATAGTCCTGTAGAACTATATAACAAAGATTATTTTTTTGTATATCGGTAAT
>JABABC010000026.1 GCA_014238445.1 Coxiellaceae bacterium | reverse complement strand
ACGCCACTCACGGCCATGACGCTACCCCAAAAACAGGTCGCATACCATTGAAAATAGTTTCCCCAGAGTGATAAGGCAGTACCTATGTACATAAATATCGGAGCAAAAAACTTCCAGTGGTATTGATGATAGGTCAGCATCCAAGCCCCTATATTGTGGGTGACAACGTTGTGTATGGGGTCATTGGTAGGGATAGGCGGTGACTTGATGAGTAGATAGCCTGGGATGTGAAAAACGATGTAGCCGGCGCAGCTAAATAAGATCAGCAAAAGTATGGCTGTGATAGCGTGCCCTTTTCGTGCCATGTCACGTAAATTATCTTCAGTCCGTCGTGCTAAGTACGCGTATCCGTGCATTAATATCATAATGAGCGCTACAACACCTGTGTAGAGTCCAAAGCCATTGATGAGATTAAAAAAATTGCCTGTGTAGAACGAGCGCATAGTGATAGGGTCAAAATGAAAAGGGTAGCCCAGTAGGCAGTTTCCAAATGTCACACCAAAAATAAACACAGGGATAACGGAGGTGGTAAAGAGACTCCAATCCCAAAAACGACGCCAACGGGCATTATCAATTTTACTGCGATAGTCATACCCGGGTGGCCGTAAGAAAAAACCCCATAATATACAAAACATCGCTGCGTACATGCCTGAAAACGCTGTGCTATAGACTAAGGGCCAAACAACGAATAAAGCACCACCTGCAAATACCAGCCAGGTTTGATTACCATCCCAGGTGGGTGCGCTGGTATTGAGAACGACACGTCGATCGCGTTCATCTTTAACAAAAGGCATGATCATGGTAATGCCGAGGTCATAACCCGCCGTGCTGGCATAGATCATTAAAACCAGGCCTATAATGACCCACCAAATAATTTTGAGTACGAAAAAATCTAACATGTGTGCCTTCCTCCTTGAATGGACTTAACTATCGTTCAAAGTAATAACGTTGACTACCAAGACAGCTAGGGCCTTTGCGTGCGTATTTAAACATCAAATAAATTTCTAAAGTAAACAGCATGGCATAAAAGACAATAAAGCCCGTTAAACTGGTGGTGATAGAGGCGGTATTAACAGAGGAGGTGCCCATAAATGTAGGCAAGATGTAGTGAATAATCCACGGCTGTCGCCCTGTTTCTGCCAGTACCCAGCCACATTCCGCAGCCAAATAAGGCAGTGGAATAGCGTAGAGAGCAAATCGTAAGAACCAGCGGTGCTTATCGAGTGATTGAGTCAGGCTGAAGAAAGTACCGGCAAGAAACAGTAGGAAAATAATACCCCAGAATCCAAGCATGAAACGAAATGTCCAGAAAGCGGTAGCCACATTCGGAATGGCGGTTTTTACTGTCTTATTGATGAGTTCAGGGGTGGCTATCGTTGCGCTGGGATCAACGTGTTTGGCTAGGAAGCCAAAACCGATATCGCTTTGATATTGGTCGAAAATAGCTTGGTTTTTGTCTACATTAATGCCTTGGCGTATTTTCACCATCGCATTGTAAGCAAGGAGACCATTGATAACACGAGGCTTGTATCCATCCATGATTTGTTGCATGCCTTCGACAGTTCCTGTTAAGGAGTGAGTGGCAATTAAGCTTAGAGCATAAGGGATGGTGATGGCATAGCGGTTGGCTTCTGCTTTTTGACTCGGTAACGCCACCATAGTCCAGGCTGCTGGTGCTGTTTGAGTGGTCCACTGAGCTTCAATGGCGGCCATTTTTTCAGGCTCATCGGCGCTCACCAGTAGGCCATTGGCATCACCATAAAATGCTGCGGATAATGAACAGCATAAGCCAAAGGCTGCGGCAATGCCGATAGAGCGTTTGGCAAATTCCGTGTCTCGTTTTTTGAGCAGGTAAAAGGCACTGATACCCATCACAAACATGGCGCCTGTAACAAAGCCTGCGTTAGCAACGTGAGCCACTCGGACTTGTGCTAATGGGTTAAGGTAAAGACCCAGTATGCTATTAATGTTCATAGTCATACTGCTGACATCGAAGGTGGCCGCGCGCGGCTCTTGCATCCAGCTATTGGCTGCTAATATATTGACAATGGAAAGGCTCGCGCCAAATGCCATTAGAAAGGTGACGGTCAAGTGAGCCAGTTTGCTGATTTTGTTCCATGTGAAGAAAAACAACCCAAACATGGTGGCTTCGAGCATGAAGGCGGTAATTCCCTCAATGGCTAAAATAGGAGCGAAGCTGCCACCGATCATGCGGGAAAAATAAGCCCAGTTAGTGCCAAACTCAAATTCCATGGTAATGCCTGTGACAATCCCCATGGCGAAATTAATGGCTAATAGTTTTCCCCAAAATTGTGTCATGTCTTTATAGATCACATTCCCTGTGCGGACATAAGCGCACTCCATGATAAAAACGATCCAGGTTAACCCTAGTGTGAGTGGCACAAAAAGGAAGTGAAACATGGCGGTGAATGCAAATTGAAAACGGGATAGATGAACGATGGTATCAGAAGGTATCACAAGTAAATCCTTTTACGTTTTAAATTGTTTTATATCTTAGTCTGGAGCCGCTGAGATAACAACTTTTAGGAGAAAAAAATCGAATATGTCCTTTTGTTGAACAGTTTTTTGAGTGAGTTATGAAAACCATGAGAGTGACGGTTTTGATCATGACCTACATTCAGGCGATGGTCGATGAGGGTATTTTATCTTATTTTTATTCTTGAGGTGCACCACTGACTATGTCCTTGAATGTTCATATGATAATCTACAGTTTGCCTGAAGTTGTTTGTAAGGATAGAGCAGTGAATCGCATTCCGTTATCGCCATATTCAAAAGTCTTTTGGGTTGAGCATCAATTGGATCCATTGCGGATCGATTACCATATGCTATTTGACCATGAGTTGGTGGGTAATGTTGATATTGAGCAGCTGGATCATGCCCTTCAGCGTTATTTCCAAGATCATGTTTTGCTGAATAGTCACATTGTTTCATTGTCAGGTGATCTATTCTGGGAGTTAAATGAGCACGTCTTTCCAATGTCTTTTTTTGATACCTTGGATCAATTAGAGAATTTTATTCAGCAGCCATTTGACTTGGAGCAGGGCCCTTTGTATCGGTATGGTCTAATGAAGACCGTGGAGGAGTCTTATCGTCTGGTGATTGTACTCCATCATGTGGTGATTGATGGAAGGGCGGTTGATGCATTGATGAGTCAATGCTCTCGATATTATAATACTTCACCCATTCCTTCTGTGAGTTTAAAGGCACAGCATCAGAGCATTGTGCAAACCAATCAGGCCTACCAACATCAAGTCGATGCACTCGATAAAGGTTTAATACAGGATTTTTTAAAGCAATATTTCCCCTCGCAACAAGCTCAATGTCATTTTCCCGATTTATCCATGGCTTCTATAGTCGATGATGATACCCATTATCACGAGGAGTGTCGTTTTTCTTTGAGTGCCTCTGTTTTGACTGATAGCACTGGAGCTCAGCGTTATTCTTCAACTTTTAATGTGTTGTTGTTAGTTTGGAGTGTGGTGATCGCGCGTTATGCGAATCAGACGACGTGTGTGATGGCCTATCCTTACGGGGTTGGTAAGCCAGAACTGTCATTGGGTAGTCAAATTAACACATTGCTGATGCCAGTTGATTTTTCAAATCATGAAACCTTCGATGATCTTTATCAAGCATCAATGAGTTATATATCAGCTATGCGATCCTGTTCCGCTCAATACCTTCCGATAGGAGAAGTATTAGACATAACAGGTATGGAAATGACCAATGTCAGTTTTTCGCAAGCCCTAGCCAATCAGCGTCAACCTTTTCAGCTCGATGGTGCTAATAGCCAGATTATAGATAATACAATGACGTTAACGAATAATGTGATTATTCTTTTTTATGTGGAACATCAAGGTGAATTACACTTTCAATTTTGCGTTGATTCTTCAAAAGTGAGTGTCGATATTGTTCGGTGTATCCAGTCTAGTTATGTGAGGTTACTAAAAGCCGTTATTCAAGCACCGGATGTGCCTGTGTTAGGGTTGCCGATTATTTCTCGTAAACAGTATGGCATGGTAACCCAAGACTGGAATAATACCGCTGCGGACTTTCCACCAGCGAGTATTCATGAATTATTTGAGAGGCAGGTATTAAAGACACCGAGTCAGGTGGCTGTGTTATTCAATGATCAGGTCATGACGTATGAAGCGTTAAATCTCAAGGCAAATCAACTGGCACAACGGATCCTAGCGGAGCATCGTGTGGTAGATCAAGGTGCGTTGTCTTCGGGTGATCGTATTGCACTGTGTTTGGAGCGAAGTTTTGACATGGTGATTGCTCTGCTGGCTGTGCTTAAGGCCGGTTGTGCGTATGTTCCTATTGACCCAGAAACACCATATCATCGTATGCAATATATGATTGAAAAAACACGAGCAGCGTTGCTGTTAACCCATTCGTCGTTTGAAGCGTCATTAAACGTTATGCTGCAAGCGTCTGGGGCGAAGGCCGTGCCACTGTTATTGGTTGACCAGAGGCATGAAGATGAAAGCACGTTGGAATCTGATTCACGGAGTGTTTCGCCATCTTGCCTGGCCTATATCATGTTTACATCTGGCACTACAGGCTCACCTAAAGGTGTCATGATGGAGCATGGTAGTGTCATTAATCGCCTGCACTGGATGCAAAAAACCTGCTTGTTACAGTCTCATGATCGTATTTTACAAAAAACCAATTATACTTTTGATGTGTCCGTGTGGGAGTTTTTTTGGCCATTACTCAATGGCGCTCAATTAGTCCTGGCTAAGCCTAATGGTCATCGCGACCCACAATACTTGTATCAAACGATGAAAGATTATCAGATTACGAAAGTTCATTTTGTACCTTCGATGCTAAGCATTTTTCTTAAAGCCATTAAGGAAAAAGGGCAGCCTGACAGGATGCAGTTATCGTTAGATCATTTGTTTGTGAGTGGTGAGTTATTGCCTGTTTCATTGGCGCATCGTGTCTCTCAGTCGTTAGAGGTATCGTTGTATAACTTGTATGGTCCAACAGAGGCCTGTGTGGATGTCAGTTATTATCATTACAGGCATGAGCACAGTTATTTGGGATCAGGTGTTCCGATTGGTTTCCCGATTGATAATACTCAACTCTATATTCTGAATGAGGAGCTGCAGCTTTGTCCCATTGGTGTGACAGGTCAATTGTATATTAGTGGCGTTGGTCTTTCTCGAGGTTATGATGATAACTCTCAGTTAACTCAGCAAGTGTTTATTCCAAACCCCTTCTATAAAGCAACACGGGATAAAGAGAGTTATTCACGCCTTTATCAAACAGGTGACTTTGCACGCTGGCTATCTGATGGCAGTGTAGAATATATCGGTCGTATCGATCATCAAGTGAAAATACGTGGATACCGAGTGGAGTGTGGTGAGATTGAGCACGTGTTATGTCAACAAGATGGGATTGCGCGAGCGGTAGTCATGCCTCAGCTCTCACCCGATGGTGAGCTGGTTTTGGTGGCGTATATTGCCCTGGACAACGTAAAAGCTACCTTTACCCATGCAGCTTGTTATGCGGGCTTGCAAGCTTTTTTACCAGCCTACATGCTCCCCTCGAAGATAGTCGTGTGTGATGAGATGCCAATTAGCTCTACAGGCAAAGTCGATCGTCAAGCATTAGTCACCTTATCTGATGTGAAACGAGATGTTTCACAAGCACCGCGCACAACAGACGAAATCCAATGGGCTCAATTGTGGTGTCAGGTCTTAGGCTTGGATCAGGTTGGTGTTAATGAGAATTTTTTTAGTCTTGGTGGGAATTCATTAAAGGCGATTCGACTCGTTGAATTGGCATCAGGAGAAGGATTGGGTATCACACCGCAAAAACTATTCACACACCCTACCATTGAGCAATTACTGGTTGTGGAGCAAGCCGTTAAGACGTTAGAGCACTCATCAACTCTCTTAGAAAAAGCAATGCAGGCACACGATGCGCCCATTATAGGTGTTAATCTATCTAATGCACAGATACCTTACTGCATGATTCACCCTGGAATAGGCGGAGCTTTATCCTGGTGTCAGCAATTAGCGCGTTCTTTTTCGGATCATCAGCCAAGTTATATTATTGATTCCTATAATCTATACCATTTAGATAGCCCGCTAAACTCAATCCCTTTGTTGGCTAAACATTATCTACAATCCATACGGACTCTTCAGCCAAATGGACCCTATGTTTTGGTGGGGTGGTCTTTGGGCGGTGTGATTGCTGTGGAAGTTGCGCATCAACTGCGAGCTCTTGGGGAAGACATTGCAGGGATTGTTTTAATTGATTCTCAACGCTTAACTCTAAAGCAACATCATATGTTGAACTATGTGTGGGATGATACGGCAATGACAGCTGTTTTCCAGAAATTAATCGAGGTTGGTGATTCTGTATCAATGGAAAAGCTGATTAATTTAAATCATATTGAACGTGAGATTTTAAGAATCTATCAGCCTGCTCAATTATATGATGTTCCTGTGTTATTAATTCGAGCGACTGAATTGGGTATGACAGAATCATTAGTTTTAAATGAAGCGCTAGATGCATACAAACGGTTGTTTGATAGCCCATCTAATGGGTGGTCTAGTATACTGAGTGATTTAACCATTCAAGACATTGCAACTGATCACTTGACCTTGATGCAGTCTCCTTTTGTTGAGCAAGTAGCAAGTAGAATCCAGGGTTTTATTCAAAATGTGGCTTAGTTTTTTTTAGCAGCGATTAAGTGACAGGCCATACCCAGAGTATCATCGGCACACTGACTACTAGCACGATCATTTGCAGGAAGAAGCCTACGCGAATGTAATCAGAAAAGCGATAACCACCAGGACCCATAATAATCGTATTATTTTGATGCCCAACCGGCGTTAAAAAAGAGCATGAAGCACTGATAGCGACTGCCATCAGGAATGCGTCCGCATTAAATTGCAGAGCTTGCGATAAGCTGATCGCGATAGGGGCCATGACGATCGTTGTGGCTGCATTATTAATGAAGTCAGAGAGTGTCATGGTAATGATCATGAGCAATGTGATGGTAATAATGGGTGAGGCGTGTTGTGTGCTGTGTAATAAAGTGTGTGTAATGAGTGTCGTTCCGCCTGTTGTTTGTAATGCTTCCCCTAACGGAATCATGGCCGCTAATAAGATGATGATGGGCCAATCAATATTTTCATAATAATGCCGTACGGGGATGACATGAAAGGCCATGCACAGAAAAACAGCACCGCTAAAGGCAATCTGAACGGGAACAAGTTGAGTTGAGGCTGCAATAATAGCGAGTAAGAAAAATAGTATGCCTAGGTGGGTTTTTTTGTTAGTGATTGGCGCAAGGTTGCGTTGTTCCAGGGGCAGGAGCTTTAATCGATAGATGACTTGTTGAAGGTCTGTCTCTGATCCTTGAATGAGCAAGACGTCTCCCGCACGACAGACTAAGGTAGCTAAGCGTGTTTTTAGGACGCGACCTTGGCGAGAAATGGCGATGACATTGGCATGAAAGCGAGAGCGCAATTTGAGATCATTTAACCGTCGCCCTTCGATGCGAGATGATTCCGTGATAACGGCTTCGATCAGTGAAATATCGTCGGTTTTTAGTGTGTCTATGGATATTTCGCTGTCTTGAATCCATTCCAGTTTGAGTGATTCAATGAGGGTTTTTAGCGTGGTTGCATCCGCTTCAATGATTAAGATATCACCTGCTTGCATAATAATTTCATGGTTCAGTGACATCCGTCTTTGATTGTTTCGAATAACGCCGAGTATGGAGAAATCCCCCCATTCTTTGAGTTGTGTGCGGTTAATGGTTTTTCCCACTAAAGGCGACTCCTCCGTGACTCTAGCTTCTGTAATGTAGTCAGTGATTTCAAAGAGGGAGCCTGTATTGCCAGCTTGTTTTCGGTTTTTCGGGATCAGTCGCCAGCCGATGAACCCAACGTAGAGGACACCAATCACTGCAACGACCAGGCCAACCTTACCAAATGAAAACATACTGAATGCATGGCCAATGGCTTGCTCTCGGTAGTTAGAGATCAGTAGGTTGGGGGGTGTTCCTATCATGGTGGTGAGACCACCTAAGGCTGAACCCAATGCGATAGGCATTAATACGGTGGATGGTGAAATGTTAGCAGATCGTGCTGATTGAATAGCAATGGGCATCATGATTGCCAGTGCGCCAATGTTATTCATAAAGCTGGATAGGAATGCGGTAAATACCGTGAGTGATAAGATGTAGAGCGTGCGATGTCCGGTGAGTTGGCTGATGCCACGCAATGGAATTTGAAGTAATGGTGATTGATTGACAATGCTCGATAAGATCATCACGCAGGCAACGGTGATCACAGCAGGGTTACTTAAACCGTCATAGACTGAATGAAAGGGCACAGCTTGAAGGGCGACAGCAGCAACCAGTGCCATTAAAGCAATGACATCATAACGCCATCGGCCCCAGATAAAGAGCACCATGGTGCAGGCAAGAATGGCGACAATGGTGTAAGGTTGCGTAATCATGCCTTATCATTCCATCGCCCTGGTAGGGTGTCAATAGTGGTGTTTCACACTACAATCATAGAAACAAGGCGATGATCTTATGCAACGTGAGTGGGGTACTATGTTAGATAATCAGCGGCGTTATTTTATGGGTTTGCCTGTGAGTAGCAGTGATTTATTGTCATGGCAAAGGACGATTCAACAGTCTGCTTGTTTAGATGCAGAGATGACTCGTTGGACACACGAGCGTGATGGTCATGTGACTCTACATTATTTGGGGTATATGACGGATAACGCTTTAACTGCATTAATCCAGTCCATCACGCATGGTTTGTGTTGTGAGGTGAGGGAGCCTATTCAACTGTTGGTGCAGTGTATTGACACTTTTCCTATTGAGCATCCAAAAGTCTTAGCTGTGCAGATCGATTCTACGCAGACTTTATTAGCTTTGCATGCGTTGTTGGCTAGTGCGTTGCATGCATTGCGGTTACCTGTAGAGCAGCGCCTTTATCAGCCGCACGTGACCTTGGCGCGATTAAACTTGTCTGATGATGATGTGTTTGATCCGATTGAATTAGTGTCCGGATCAATGAGCTGTTCAAGGGTGTGCTTATATGAATCGACGGGAGCTACAGTGGGTGCTCGTTATCGCATCATTCATCAGTGGGGTTTGGGGTAGCGTCCATAAAAAAGGCGAGGCTGTGTGCCTCGCCTTGTGTTCAGTCAAGATGATATTAACCGAAACTATAACCTAAGCCCGCGACAAAGATATTGGGGTTAGGTGCGTAGTCGTCATTGCTGTGGTCAGCTTGTCCGGATGCGCGATCATATTCCACTTTGGCATAGAGGTTGGGTTTGAAAGCGTAGCTTATACCAACACCAAAAAAGGGTCCGAAATAATGGTTAGAGCTAATGCCAAACTGCAATGAGTCACTGGCTCGTGTGTCTTGGTAGTTCACGCCGGCTTTGGTAAATAGACTCATGTTATCTTTAATGGGGTGTGATAGCTTTCCGGCAAGGTAAATAATAGAGCCTTTGATATCTCCTGAAGAGCTTGGTTCTTGGTTAGGTGTCACTGTAATGTCAGTAGTGGGTAGCATGAAGCCGCCTAGTTCAAAAGCCATCCATGATGTCCACTGATAACCGATATCACCACCCCACACAAAACCACCATTATCGTTTTTGGTGTAGTCTAGTACCGCGTTCGTGCCATCACCTGTGCCTGTGGTGTTTTCCCAAGCGGTGTTGGCATACCCACCCATGACTTCGGCATAAGCATGGGGTGTGAAGCTGGCGGGTTGTGCCATACATGCGTCGCCACCAGCAATGCTGGCGCTTGAGATGGCGCACAGTGCGATTGTTGAAATAGTTATAATGGATTTATGCATAAGAAGACTCCCTGTCAATTATAAAAAACTAATCCTAGCTTTGGACGATAATGAATGCAACTGCCTTAGAAGGCTGGTTGGGCCAACTCATTGAGGTGGTAAGTTGTGATGAGTGATTGAATGGCAGCAATGTATTGTTGACCAATTGCTGAGTAGCCACCTAAATGGTTGACAAGGTCATAGCCCATGATGGGTTTTTCCTGTTGTTCCAGTTGATAGCGTACTTCACGCAGCGCTTGATAGTGCGGGTTGCTATTGAGGTTTAGTAAGTAATCTTGTACGGAGTCTTGAAGGTTAGGGTAAGCTTTCACTTCAAAATGTTGTTGACTGTTTGCGTGTAAAGGAATAATTCCACAACCTTTGCGGTAACACCAGGTGCCATAGAGATTATTGCCTTGTTGAGCAAAGCGGGAGGTTCCCCAGGCGGATTCATTAATGGCTTGAGCGAGGGCGAGTGACGCAGGGATGGTGTCGACGCGTTTGAGTAGTTCAGTCCAGTCATCGCTATGAGAAGGATTAAACTGAGTGATTCTGTAGTGTTTCGCAAGGCGTATGACGCGTTTGGTGTCGAAATAGTTTAAACGTGTTTTTTGTTGCCATAGCAGGACGTGTTGTCGATCTTGGTTGATGTGAGTGTTGGCTTCAAGAATAAGTTGGTTTAATTGCTGCACAAAGGCTTGGTGCTGTTGCGGGATCGGTTTAGCTAAGAGGGGGGTGTTCGTAATCACTATGATGAGTGCAAGCAGTAGTTGGGTGCTAAATCGTATTAACATGGTGTTACGTCCAGAGTGCTACGGTTGCCATCAGGGCAAAGCCGACAATCACAAGTGAAAACTCTTTAAGGTCACAACAGCGTTGCACCAGGACTGCTCTGCTGAGCCCATGCAGAGTGCCAATGTAGAGGAAGGTGCCTGCGGCTAGTGCATTAAAGACGGCGAGTGCAATGTGGCTGTCTGTCAGGTGGTGGATAAAAAGCCCGAAGGATACGCCCAAGGGTGTCATGATGGCAAATAGTAAAAACAGCAGTGTTTTATAGAGCAAGGATAAGCTGCTTTTATTGATTTGTAATGAGAGGGCAAAGCTTGCAGCCCATTTGTGGGCGATGATGGCAAAAAATAAAATGGCGATTTCTGCATAGTCACTGCCGATACCAAGAGCTGTTCCTTCCAGTAAGGAATGCATGGCAAGCATGATAACCGATAAGATGGCAATAGCGTTGCTAGAGTGTGCGGTGTGGTGTTTAAGTTCGGTGCCAATGTGTTCTAGAAGCAATAAGAATAAAAACATGCAGCCGCACAGCACAAAGGCAATGGGGTAATTAATGCCGGCCTCTATGAAGCCCATGTTGGCATCACCTAACATGTGGATGAGTCCTGCGCCGAGAAAGACACCACAAGCGAGGGCTTCACCAAAAGGGAAGTCATTAGTGGCTTGGCCATTTTTCGTGCGACGATGAAAGGGAAGATAACCGGATGCTAGGGAGAGGAGTAGAATCGCTGATGCCATGATGGCTTTGAGTTCAAAGAGGGGCATGATGGATAGCCTTAGGTTAATAAGTGCGCTATTATAGCCGCACTTTGAGACAAGGTACAGGGAAAATACTACTTCAGGGGTATTCTCTGTTATTGGCAAAATTCCCTATTTATTAGTGAGATAGGTT
>JABABC010000094.1 GCA_014238445.1 Coxiellaceae bacterium | reverse complement strand
CTTGAGAACGATAACTCAGGCCAAAATGCCAAGTTTCAGAAGGCGTATAATACACACCTAAATTATAACCATAACCCCAGTCATCTAATGAGTTCGTTAACAAAGCATTATTGTAATCTGCTGTAGCATACATCACATCAAAACCAGCCCCAACTGACCACTGTGATGATAACGCATAGGAAACATTCGGGTTTAAGTTGATGGTTTGAATTTTAGTGTCTGTCGCATACTGCTCAACCGCATCTTGACTACTGCTTGAAACACCGTTGTCATAATCGGTTGATAGACCAAAAGGCGAGCTTTCAGAAAACCCAATCGCCCACTGGTCTGATATAGGAAAAACAACGGAAAAATTCGGCACCACATTCTGAGTATCGCCTGATACTGACTCCGTTATATTTCTAGTGACCGGTCCTTCCTGAACCTGAGAACCTGGATCAACCTCTGTGTTCAACAAGATCCCAACACCACCGATAGACAGCGCTATATGATCAAAATCCGTCATGGTCGCTGGGTTGTAAAATTGCAAAGCCGCATTCTCACTACTGGCCGCATCACCCGCATGTACGGTACTCACACCAGTCGCACTCTCTTCCCACAACTGAAACCCACCAGAAAATGCCGCCGGGACTCCTACGAGCAAAGAACAAAGACACAGTTTAAAACCTGACTTAACAGGGTTTACAACCTTTATCATAACCACTCCTTTAATATCCCGACCAATACGCCCACTCAATCAGTGAAAAGAAAGTGTACCTTAGATACCCAAAAAATAGTACTCGCATGAAGACTTTATGTTTTAAAACTAGACACTTACAAACTAATTCACTAGCATAAGACCATACTATGACAAGGAACGTCACACATGAATAAAACGCATTCACCTAGTTCTTGGAACTTTATTCTTACCTTCATTATCCTGGGTGCAACTTTCTATATAGTGTGGAGCTTCATAACACCCATCCTATGGGCTGGAATTTTTGCTATTGCTGTATGGCCACTCTACTGCCACTGGCGAAAATGGCTCTGGTCTAACGACCTACTAGCCTCGCTGACAGCATTACTGTTGTTAATCCTCATTATTACCGTGCCATTAACCTGGATTATTATCCTGCTCATACAAGAAATCCACGCACTCATTATTGTACTAAAAGCCATTAATCAAACGGGCATGAACATGCCCGATTGGATCTCTGGGTTACCTTGGATTAACGAAAAAATTACACCGATCTGGAACAATACCATCGCTCAACCCGGTCAATTTCAAGCACTGTTTGATGCCATTAAAAGCCACCAAAGTGACATCATCCCGCATTTACGATCCATCACACAATCAACAGGAGCACATCTCTTTAATACCACCATCACCCTCCTTGTGTTCTTTTTCATGCTTAAAGATGGCAATACGATTGGCATGACATTTTCACACTTAGGTCAACGAGTCTGGAAAAATCGGTGGCAATTACACGGCCCTAAATTACTGACCGCAGTAAGAGGCACCGTCAATGGGACTGTCCTCTCCGCATTACTCTTTGGCCTCATTATGGGTATCGCCTATGCCATCTCGGGGATCTCACTTTTCGCTTTACTCGGTTTAATAACCGGGTTACTCAGCATGATTCCGTTTGGCGCTATCGCCATGATCACAGCGATAGCGCTGTACTTACTGACAAAATCCTATCTTGCTACAGCCATTATTCTATTTGTTTTTGGCTTTATTATAGAGTCTGCTATCGAGCGTTTTATCAAACCCAAACTCATTGGTTCAGGCACTGAATTGCCTTTCATTTTTGTCTTCCTAGGCATCCTAGGCGGACTAGAAATGTTTGGCATTATTGGCTTATTTCTAGGACCCGTGATCATGGCCATGTTTATCACACTCATCAAAGAGTATCGGTAAACCAGCCACTCCTCTCTGAATTAAGCAACATGCATGTACTCGCTCACCCCTGTCAGAAACATCTGAACAGCCACCGTCGTTAAAATCATCCCCATCAGTCGCTCAATGGCAACCAAGCCTCGCTTACCTAAAAAGCGCATCAAATAATTACCACATAACACAATCCCTAAAAATACAGCCGACGCAATGAGGATAGATGCCGCCCAGGTCCACAGCATCCCCGGCTGTTTTGCGACAAAAAGGAGCACCATGGCTAACGCCGAAGGGCCTGCTGTTAACGGGATCGCTAAAGGAACAATAAAGGGCTCATCCTCATCCTGCATGACAGCAGCAGGCGTCGGAAAAATCATACGGATGGCAATTAAAAATAAAATCACACCCCCTGCAATACTTAATGCTGATGCTGTGAGCTGTAACCCGTGCATGATGTATTGACCAAAAAACAAAAACAGTAACAATACCAATAAGGCAATTAATGTTTCACGAATAATGATTTTCGTTTGTGCCGCCGAATCATAGCGACGCAACACGGCTAAAAAAACAGGGATATTCCCTAATGGATCCATGACCAAAATCAATGTCACTGCTGCTGTGTATAGTGTCATCATACACCCTCACTCTTTAATGCCTTAACACACTGGGCACGCTCTTCACCACGATCGCCCAACAATATAAAACCACAAACCACTTCGTGCTCATCATAAAATAAACCACGCAGGTGCATCCCCTCACCATCAAACTCCCACCGGCCATGCGACCCCTTAGGTGGCAGTACGGTGACAACGGGGCATAACGGAGTCTTTACAACAACCGGCATGATAGGGTATTGAATCGCTGCTACCTTACCAGTCAACACTTGAGCCAACACTCTTGAGCAGTGCATGATGGGCATAATATGAGGGCGCCATTGCCCCATCACTTCAGCACAATCACCTAACGCATAAATACCCTTTATTGAAGTTTCACAACACGCATCCACAACAATTCCGTGCCCCACATGCAACCCCGCCGCTTTGGCTAATGCTGCATGCGGCCGAATCCCAATGGCAGAGATCACTAAATCCACCTCAAGCACCGCTTGATTCGAAAGCACTAGTCGATAGCCTGTATCAGAATGATCCACTGATTGCGCAGTACAGCCTAAGCGCCAATCAACTTGAGCATCTGCGAACACACCTCGCATCACCTTACCCAATTCACTTGGCAGTAACGCCTTTAAAGGTTGATCACAAGGGTCTATGATAGTCACCTCAATGCCAACCGCCTGCATATCATTCGCTAACTCCATGCCCACAAGCCCTGCGCCTAAAACAGCCACACGCTGACACGCTTTCAGCTGAGGCTGAAGCACTCTATAATCCATCAGGCTATTCATAGATATGACGGCACTCACAGCATCACCCGTCAATGGCGCCATGATAGCCTCACCACCTTGCGCTAAAACCAGTTGGCTATAAGATTGCTCACCGCCATCAAAAAACACTTTTTTCTGATCAGGGTCAATATGCGTGACCTTCGTATTCGTCAGCATGTTTGCATTCAACTGTTGTGCTTGCTGATCTCCTGCAGCAATCACTAATTCACCCAAAGACTTCTGCTTGGCTAATGCCGTCGATAACAAGGGTTTTGAATAAAAATCACCGTCTTCTTCTGTGATGATCACTAGCGGTGTTTCACTGTCTAAACGTCGCCAATCGCGTGCTAGAGAGTAAGCGGCTAATCCACTGCCAATAATGACCAAAGGTGCTGTCATGATGCAGTGACTCCTGATTGATGATACTGATGCAAGGCTGCTATCATCGCCTCCACACCGGTAATCGGCGTATGTTGATCGATACCATGTCCTAAATTCAACACATGTGGATGGCCTTCCATGGCTTTTAAGATGGCATGCACTTCACGTGTGATGATATCTTCCCCACCAAATAACACACTAGGGTCCAAGTTACCTTGTAATGCAATCTCAGGGCCAACGGCTTTTCTCGCCTGACGTAAATCGATAGTCCAGTCAACGCCCACAGCATCACAACCACTTTGAGCTAACAACGATAACCAGGGTGCAGCTTGCTTAGTATAAAAAATCAAAGGAATGCGCTGCCCATCACGCTCTCGCTTCACACCTTCGGCAATGGTCTGCATGAAGGCTAAAGAAAACTCCTGATAGGCTGAGTAAGATAACAAGCCACCCCAACTATCAAAAATCATAACCGCATCGGCACCGGCTTCAATCTGTGCATTCACATAATCAATCACCACCGCTGTGAGACTTTCTAGTAATGCCAACATAACCTGAGGCTGTTGATACACCATAGTCCGTGGTTTCAACCACAACTTACTACCACTGCCTTCCACCATATAAGCTGCTAATGTCCAAGGGCTGCCTGAAAATCCAATCAAGGGCACTGCTGGATCCATCTGTGATTTTGTTTGTCGGATAGCTGACATCACATAAGACAACGATGTCTCAACATCGATTGAGTTCAATGCTTTCACATCGGACAACGTCGTAATAGGCGTTTCAAACTGAGGCCCTTCTCCTTTGACAAAATGAACAGGTAAGCCCATTGCATCTGGAACAGTTAAAATAT
>JABABC010000027.1 GCA_014238445.1 Coxiellaceae bacterium | reverse complement strand
GTGATCCTATGCTATTGACCTTTTTAGATGGCGTTGCTCCTCATGGAGCCAAAGCTGTCAAAATTGAAGGGGGTGGTGATAGCCAGGCGTGGATCTATGCACATCATTTATATATTAGAACACGTTTAACGTTGCTGTCGCCTAGTTGGATGTCAACGATGAGTAGTCCCGATGGAACGCATGTCTATCAACTTACTGAAGCGCCGATCATATTGGTATCTGATCATGGAAAATTGATGCAGCTAAAAATTGAAGGGTTATAAAAATGAGTAAATTAAAAAAACAAATAAAACAGTTTGGTGGTTCAAAATCTCGATTAGCGATAATTTTAGGTTCATCGATTGTATTGATTGGCGTTTGCGTTGTTACCATTATTCATTTTAGTAGTACAAAACCAGGTTCCGCTCACTTAGTGAGTGCGCCGAAAATTGATTCATTGCCAGGCTCCAGTAACTCCAGCCAGCAGTATGTTGAGGATCAAAAGAAGCAAAACGCGCAAAATGCTCAACAGGCAAGAGAGCACGGAACAAGTGCTGTCCCGACAGTGACGCGCCCTTCATTTGTAGGTAATCCCTCAGATTTTGCAAATTTAGGCGATAAACAGAGTTCTTTATCATCGACTGTACCATCAGCTAATTGCCCATTGAAGAAATTGGTCGTGATGTATAAACCTAACCCTGCAAGTTGTACGTCTGAGAACCTGAATCTCGCTCGTAAAACAGGGGTGACAGCTGAGGAATTATTATGCCAAGGGTGTTCATGTCCTGCTTTGAAATTAGCGGGCTACACAGTGGGTGATCTTAAGGATATAGGGTTAACCCCAAAGCAGTTAAAAAAATGTGGCTTTACTCTCGCTCAGTTAATGGAAGCAGGATTCAGCGCTAGTGAACTAAAAGATGCGGGTTTTTCTGCAAAAGATCTAGCCGCAGTTGGTTTTAGTGCTGGGGAGTTGGCTAATGCAGGTTTTTCTGCGACTGATTTAAAGGATGCGGGATTTTCTGATGAAGATTTAGCAAAGGCAGGATTTAGTCAGGATGAAATTAATGCTGCAAATCACGGTGGTGATATTGCCAAATTATGTAACCCTGAAGCTTTGAAAAAAGCTAGAGCTGATGGTGTGTCTGCTGCTGAATTAAAAAAACGGGGCTGTGGGCTTGCTGCATTGACAGCAGCCGGTTTTACCGCCAAAGAATTGAAAGACGCTGGTTTTACCGCTAAAGAATTAAAAGCTGCTGGATTTAGTGCAAAAGATTTGAAGCAAGCCGGTTTCTCTCCAAATGAACTGAAAGATGCCGGTTTTACTGATAAAGACCTCCAGTCTGCTGGTTTTTCACCCAGTGAAATCGCTGCTGCTAATGCTTTGTCAAAAAAATGCAGTCTAGAGGAACTTAAGAAACAAAGAGCGAAAGGCGTTTCGGCCGTTGCTTTAAAAGAGCAAGGTTGTGGTTTGGCTGCACTTAAGGCTGCTGGCTATACGGCACGTGAACTGAAAGATGCAGGATTTTCAGCAAAAGCTCTTAAAGATGCTGGATTTTCGGCTAAGGATTTAAAAAATGCTGGTTTTAGTGCCGCTGACCTTAAGAATGCCGGATTCTCTGCCGATGACCTTAAAGGTGCAGGTTATTCAGCAGCCGACTTGAAAGATGCAGGATTTAGTGCTGCAGATCTAAAGAAGGCTGGCTTTAGTGCTGCGGATTTAAAAGACGCTGGTTTTTCTGCGAAAGAACTGAAAGACGCCGGGTACAGTGCAAAAGCATTAAAAGCCGCGGGTTTTTCTGCAGCAGATCTTAAGAAAGCTGGGTTTTCAGCAGGCGCTTTGAAAGCAGCTGGGTTTGATGCTGGTGAGCTGGCTGCAGCAGGTTTTTCTGCTAAAGAATTACATAATGCAGGTTTTAGTGCAGCTGATTTAAAAGATGCTGGCTTTACTCCAGACGAGCTAAAAGAAGCTGGTTTCACTAAAGGTGATTTGTTAAGAGCAGGATTTAAGCCTGAAGAAGCTGGATATGCTCAGCAACAATCTGATGCTGCTGCAAATAAAGTGACTTCTTCGAATGATACGCCCGTAACGTCTGCGAATGACAACAGTAATTCTGTTAAAATTCCATCTATCGATAATGCTGGTGATGAAGCATCCCAACGTTTACGCGAATTAGCTGAGCATCAGCAACAGCAAATGGATGCGCAGCAACGTGCGCAAGCCTTATCACAAGCTCAATCGAATATGACAGTTCAATCTCAGGCTTTGTTATCCGCTTGGGGGCAACATTCGTCGCAAACTATGGCTGCGGCACCTGAGGAAGAAAATAGCGATCAATCCGCCGCATCGGGCCAATCAGCGGCAAGTGGTGCTGTTGATGGCAAGATATATAAGGCTGGCACGGTCATGTTTGCTGTGCTAGACACATCGATCAATAGTGATGAGTCGACACCTATTATGGCAACCATTGTCAGCGGCCCCTTAAAAGGATCTAAGCTCCTAGGGTCCTTCAAGCGCTATAATAAAAAATTATTGCTATCATTTAATGTATTGAATAACCCTAAACTGAGTAAAACAATTTCTCTGAATGCAGTAGCCATTGATCCAGATACCGCTAGAACTGCAGTGTCAGGTGAGGTGAATAATCATTACTTATTGCGTTATGGTAGTTTGTTTGCCGCTTCTTTCCTTCAAGGTATGGGGCAATCCTATCAAAGTTTCCAGAGCAACTCAGGTACGGTCTATATTGGCGACTCTTATAATGATGACCCACCAAATGCAACACAAGTCACTTTGCAAGGGTTAGGTCAAATGGGTGAAAGTATGGGTAATGAAATGAAACCTATCTTTAATAAACCCCCAACCATAAAAGTTGGCTCAGGCACAGGGTTAGGCATTTTAGTGATGAAGGATTTAACCATCCCATATGCTGATAATAAAGATCAACCTAGCTTAGGTGATGATTCAAAAGGTACAGTTTCAGATAAACAGTCATCGTAGATGTAAAATTTAATTAACTATTAAGATAAGGGTATCGGAGAATAAAATGAGCAATGATAAACATATAAAAGATGATCAAGAGTATCAGTTTCCTGATGATGAAGACTTTTCAGGGGAGTTAACTTCTGATGCGTCTGAGGAGTTATTTGAAGAGTCTGCTACGGATGATTCTGTAGAGCAGTCTGCCAGTGATTCAAAACTGGAAATTTTATTAACGAAGGCTAAGGCAGTTTGTCTTGAGTTTTCTGACCGTTTCCCGCTATTAAAAAACAAAAAAGTCATGGTGACTGTCGTGTTTATTGCTGGATCTATGGTTGTTCTTCATTTTGTTCGATCCTCTTCTGAGGCTGTGAATACGGCATCAATGGAACAGCAAACAGCTTCACAACCTGCACCAACCACAGTGTCCAAAGCCGTTGATCAGCGTATCGATGTGTTGTCAGACAAGCAAAATGCTGCTGAGCATTCAGTCTCTCAACTGACTACAAAAATGAATCAGTTAAGCTCATCAGTGAGCTCTGTTCAGCAAAGTCAGCGTGCCACCAATCAATCTATCCGAGAGCTTGCAGAAGAAATGAAACAAGTGTCCGTGCAATTGTCTCAAGTGGAAAAGGTCCAAGAATCTTTGGTTCACCCTAAAACTGATAGAGCAGTTCCGGCTCCAAAACTAGTTACTTATCACATAAAGGCTGTTGAATCTGGCCGTGTTTGGATTTTAGGTTCCAATGGAGAGTCTAAATCAGTTGTTGTTGGCGATACGATTAATAAACGTTACGGGCAGGTGGTTGCTATTAATGCTGATCAAGGGTTGGTTTACACCACTTCAAAGATCGTTATTTCGTTTGGGCCAAGCGATCGATAAATGAATGAATGTTTGTGATTAAAAGAAGGTGAATGTATGTCTTTATCTTATACAGTAGCAAGTCCAGAGACGGTCACACAAAACTTTGTTACGCTGTCGCTGATATTACAGGACTTCAGTTTATTTTTAGGGCTGGTCATCTGTTTATTTGGTTTCTTTCAATTTAAACGGTATGGCGAGTCACGTACGATGATGTCAGCTCAGCATACGATGGCAGAGCCATTAGTCACTATTTTTTGCGGGATCATGTTAACACTGATAACCCCAATGATTCAGTTGTTTAATAATATATTTCTGGGTACATCGGAGTTAATTGCTTATACTGGAAGTAGCGGAGGCTCGGATTATAATAGTGTTCAAATGGTAATTACTTTTGTGCGTGTGATTGGTATCGGCGCATTAATGAATGGTTTGGTTAAATTGTCGAGAACGGGTCGTCAAAATTCACAACAAGGATCCGCTGGTAAGGCCTTATTGTTTATTCTCGGCGGTGTGGCTTGTACGAACTGTGTTGCTGTGATTGATTTGCTATTTAACTTTTTTGATCTCCCATCCTGGAGTGGTTAGGTAATAAAGTTTCCTTTTTTCAGCAAGACTCTATCAGTTCCAGTAAAAGCTATTTTATAGTGTATGTTTCCAATGTGTTGGTTTGCTTTTGTTTTCCCAATGACAGAGCTTTTTATTATGTGTGTGATTGCTTTCCTATGTGATCGTTAACGTGAACAACTAATGATTAAATCACCCTTAAATATCGAATATAAGTACACTTTTTAACCATTTTTTAATATTACCTTAAGGTTCAACTGGTATAGTTATTTTATACCTTTACAGGGCGTAATGGTGTAAATGCTTTGTAGACTATTAAATAACGTATGAGGAGTTAAAAACAATGAAAACTTTTGCAAAGACTATGGGACGAATGATCCTTAAATCATTACCTATTTTGGCAGGTGTTGGTTTAATTGCAGGTGTGAGTTATGCCGATGATTTAACCATCGCATCTATCTCTACCAACATGCAGAGTACTATTAGCTACGTCGCGAATATTATTACTAATGTTGCTTTGATAGTTGGTATTTCTTTAATCTGTGCGTCTTTCTTTAAGATGAAGCAGCATAAAGATCAGCCTACTCAGGTACCTATTAGTAACGGTGTCACATTATTAGTTATCGGTGCAGCACTGACTGTATTTCCACTCTTGTTACCTACTGCAAACCAAGCTGCATTCGGATCTAGTGTCACTACAGGAACAGTGACGGGCCAGGATATGAATACATTGATTGGTGGTACAACGGGCTAACGATTGAAGAGAGGCGTATATGCAATCATCACATCAGTACTTATCACTCTCTTTATTAGCCAATCAAAAAAATTGGCAACTTTATATGACAAGAAAGGCAGATTCTGCCTTTCTTGCATTTCAAAAGAAGATTGAAGCTCGAGATAATTTTACTTGCCAGTATTGTGGTTTTCAGTCAATGGCCCACATGGATATTGTTAATCGTGATTTAAATTACGTCAATAATAAGCAATCTAATTTAACAGTAGCATGCCCGTTTTGTGCGCAGTGTCATTTTATTCAGTCAGTTGGGATTAGCGATAATACTGGCGGTGTTTTGATTTATTTACCTGAATTTACTCAATCTGAATTGAATGCGGTGTGTCACCATTTGTTTGCATCCATGGTATTAAAGACGGCTACAGCAAATGATGCAAAAAATATCTATAGAAGTTTGCGCCTTCGGTCGCAGGTGGTTGAGACGTCATTAGGGGCTGGAATGAGTAATCCTGCATTTTATGGTCAGGTGTTGCTAGATGCGGATTCAGAATCCTCTGAGAAAATCCATCGGGTTGTGGATGAGAAAATACGTCTCTTGCCAAGTTTGAAAGCCTTTTCGGGCTTGCTGAATCAGTGGGCCGAGGATGGTGCTCAATTGTTGGCAAATTATTAGACGTGAATTACCCGTCATGCTGTAATCTATGCCATAATGATGTAACACATTGTAATTATTAGAGAAGATTATGTTCAAGGTATTATTTTCATGGATTGGCACACTATTTAAACAGTCAACTTTGTCCTATTGTGATATTCAAACAGCCGACAGTCAGACAACGTTAGTGGGTAATGATGGGGCGCTCGTGAGTGTTATCAAATTATCCGGTGTGACTTCCCTCATTGGTCGAGATGAATTTGACTATATTCAAACAGGTATCCGCCAATCCTTGCAGACCACGATGTCCCAGCCTGGGCGAACAATTCAGGTGTTTTTTACCTATAATAAAGATAATGTCGCTCAAGAAATTGAGGGCATTCTTTCTTTTGCTCGCGATACTGCTCAAACATTAGAATTAGATTTTGAAGATTTATTTTCTGAGAGAGTGACCCACCTTTCAAAATATTGTGCTTATGAAGAGTGTTATATTGTCTTATGGACACAATTAGGTGTTTTAAGCAATGAGCAGTTGAAGCGCTCTAATAAAGAAAAACTTAAACAAATTAAAAAAAATAAAATCCCTCCTTTTTTATTAACGCAAAATATTATGTCAACGGTTACTGATTTGAGAGAAAGTCATGATGCCTTTGTTGCTTCTGTTAATAGTGATTTTCAAGTCTATGGTCTCGTAGGGCGTGTTCTTTCAGTGCATGAAGCGGTCTATGCAATGCGTCAAATTGCAGACCCAGAGTTTACCGATCGAGATTGGGAGCCGGTATTGCCTGGCGATAAAGTGACACTCAAGGAATATAAGAATGCTCGTGGTGATGTGGCAGATTTAACATGGCCTTCATTATCTAAACAAATACTACCAAGAGATGCTGAAGTGCTGGATTTAAGAACAGCTCGTGTTGGCGATCGGATTTATTCTTCGGTTTATATCGACCTGTTTCCAAAAGAAGTTCAGAATTTTGTACGCTTGTTTTCCAGAACTTTACAATCAAAAATCCCTTGGCGTATTTCATTTTTAATTGATAGTCATGGTCTTGGTTTGAGTAAGTTGCGTGCAACCATTGCGGCAGTATTGACCTTTTCATCTCAGCAAAACCGGCTAATTTCAGATTCCCTTAACTTGCTATCTTATATTAACCTCAATGCCGATGATGCCGTTGTTCGCTTCCGTGTGACTGCATGTACCTGGGCGCCTGAAGGTGATATTCGTTTGTTGAGATCTAGAGCTTCTATTCTAGCCAAAGCGATTGAAGGCTGGGGATCTTGCGATGTATCTGAGTACTGTGGCGATGCTTATGAAGGCGTGGTCTCATCCATGATGGGCGTCTCTTCTAAAAGTGTTGCTGTTCCGAGTATTGCGCCACTATCTGACGTATTGCATATGTTGCCACTGTTTAGACCGTCTTCTCCTTGGGAGTCTGGTGCGATGTTATTTCGCTCACCGGATGGTAAACCTTGGCCCTATCATCCTGGCTCTCGCCATCAAACAACCTGGATTGACTTATTTTATGCGCGACCTGGTTCAGGTAAGTCTGTGTTATCGAATGCCATTAATCTGGCTGTGTGTATGTCACCTGGTTTAGTGCGATTGCCTCGTATTGCTATCATTGACATAGGGCCATCAAGTAGTGGTTTAATTGCCTTGTTGCAAGATGCGTTACCTTTAAACAAAAAACATTTAGTCGCTTATCATCGCTTAAGGATGAATACGGATTATGCGATTAACCCATTTGATACACAGTTAGGTTGCCGTTATCCATCGCCTCAGGAAAGAAGTTTTTTAGTTAACTTCTTGTCATTATTAGCGACGCCCGTGGGTTCAGATAAAACCTATGACGGCATTGCAGATATGTCGGGATTAATTGTTGATGAGTTATATAAACAGTATGCTGATGATGCTAAGCCAAATACCTATGCTTCAGGCTTAGAAGATCAAGTCGATGGGGTGTTGGAGGAAATTGGTTTTGTCTTTGATGCAGCAACGTCATGGTGGGAAGTCACTGACTCGTTGTTTATAGCGGGATTTTATCAAGAAGCGATGATGGCTCAGCGTCAAGCGATGCCGGTGTTGGCTGATGTGACCGCTATTTCTCGTTTGCCTGCCATTGAGGATTTATACGGTAAAATTATAGCTCCTACCGGAGAGCCTTTAATTCATGCTTTTTCAAGAATGATATCCAGTGGGGTTCGTGAGTATCCTATTATATCTCAACCCACACGATTTGATTTGGGAGACGCACGCGTTGTTGCTCTGGATTTAGATGAAGTGGCTCGTAGTGGTGGTGATGCGGCTAATCGACAAACTGCTGTGATGTATATGTTGGCACGTTATGTTTTGGCTAGACACTATTATTTAACGGAAGAAAACGTTTCAGATATGCCAGACTCCTATCGGCACTATCATCATCAACGGATTGCTGAAATTCGTGAAGATCCTAAGCGTATTGTTTATGATGAGTTTCATCGTACGTCAAATGCGCAAGCTGTTAGAGATCAACTGATAGTGGATATGCGTGAAGGTCGGAAATGGAAGGTGCAAGTGGCCATCTTATCGCAATCTTTAGATGACTTTGATTCCGTGATGGTGGAATTTGCTACCTCTGTTTTCATTATGGAAGCAGGCCCTGAGCAAGCAGTGAAGCGCACTGCGAAGGTGTTTGGCTTAAGTCAGACTGCACAATCGGCGTTAAAAACACGTGTTCATGGCCCAAGAGAGGGTGGTGCGACATTTTTAGCACAGTTTGCGACTAAATCAGGTCTGAACACGCAGTTATTGACATCAACCTTAGGTCCAGTTGAGTTATGGGCATTAAACACGACTGCAGATGATGTGCAAGTGAGAAATCAGTTGTATAAGCGTGTTGGTGGTAAGGTCGCTCGACAACTCTTAGCGCAACATTTTCCATCGGGTAGTGCTGTTAAAATGATGGAAAATATGTTGGCTGAATATAAGTCGGATGGCGCTTATATTGATGATGAAGTGCGTTCGAGTATGAGTCAAAAGATTGTCGATGATATTATTGTTTCCTACCGTGAGTCGCAAGCCGCACAGTGATAACTTCCCAATATAGTTTTTTTTAGTTTAAGCTTTGAAAGAAGAGGTTGTGGAAATGCCCTACAGCATGTGCAGGGCATTATGATAGATTTATTCTTGTCGTGTTTTTTCTGTGGTTGAATGTGCTACACGAATACCTAGTTCATGCAGTTGAGCAAAATCCACGGATGATGGAGCATTGGTCAGTGGGCATTGACCACTTTGCGTTTTTGGAAAAGCAATCACATCGCGGATGGAGTCTGTGTTGGTTAATAACATCGCTAAGCGATCAAGACCAAATGCCATGCCACCATGAGGCGGGCAACCGTATTGTAGAGCTTGCAAGAGGTGTGAAAATTTGGCTTCAGCTTCTTCAGGGCTAATGCGTAGTAATTCAAAAACGGCTTTCTGTATGGCCTGTTGATGAATGCGGATTGAGCCACCACCGACTTCATGCCCATTAATGATCATGTCGTAGGCACGAGACACACAATTAAACGGATCGTTTTGAATAGCTTCAATATCACTGGTGTGTGGTGCTGTGAACGGATGATGCAGTGATTGGCAGTGGCCAGCATCATTGGGTTCAAACATCGGGAAATCAATCACCCAGAGTGGTTTCCAGGTATCTGTTAAGAGATCTAGGTCGCGAGCTAGTTGGTCGCGCAGTGCTCCCAAGGCATTGTTAACAATCTTAGTGGTATCAGCACCAAAGAATAAGATATCTCCAGTTTCAGCCTGTACGCGTTTAACAATTTCTAATACCGTGTTGTCAGGTAGGAATTTTAGAATAGGGGATTGTAAGCCTTCCATGCCTTGTTGTATGTCATTGACCTTAATGTAAGCGAGACCTTTGGCGCCAAATTTAGCGATGTCTTTGGTGTAGCCATCAATCTGCTTACGACTCAAGCTGGTGCCACCCGGTACACGGATTGCAGCAACACGACTATGTGGGTCGTTAGCTGCCGTTTGGAAGACCTTGAATTCAACACTTTCTAATAAGTCACTCAGTTCAGTGAGCTCTAATGGATTACGTAGATCTGGTCGGTCACTACCATAGCGATGCATCGCTTCAGCATAGGTTAGGCGTGGGAATGAACTGGGTAATTCGATATTAATGAGCGTTTGAAATACTTCACGGATCATGTTTTCCATGAGGTCCATGATGTCAGACTCTTCAATGAATGACATTTCAAGATCAAGCTGAGTGAATTCAGGTTGACGATCTGCACGTAGGTCTTCATCACGAAAGCAGCGTACAATTTGGTAGTAACGTTCAACGCCTGCCACCATGAGGAGTTGTTTGAAAATTTGTGGTGATTGAGGCAGTGCGTAAAAATTACCGGGTTGGTGTCGGCTAGGCACTAAGTAATCTCGAGCACCTTCTGGAGTGGCACTCGTTAAACACGGTGTTTCGACTTCGGTGAATTGAGCTTGATGTAAAAAGTTACGAATGATGTGATTGAGTTGAGCGCGACATTGGAGGCGGCGACTCATGATGGGGCGACGTAAATCCAGATAACGGTATTTAAGGCGTGTTTCTTCTGCGGTTTGTGCTTGTTCATCCAGCAATAAGGGTAAGGGGGCTGAGGCGTTTAAAATGGTGAGTTCAGTCGCAATCACTTCAACTTGCCCAGAGGGTAACTGTTGATTGGTAGTGCCTTCAGGGCGTTGCCTGACCGTGCCAGTGACTTGAATCACGTATTCGTTACGAACAGATTGGGCTGTGGTGAGTGATGAGAGATGCTCAGGGTCGCACATTATTTGAACAATATTACCATGGTCGCGGAGGTCTAAAAAGATGAGTCCGCCTAAATCGCGACGTGTCTGTACCCAGCCGCACAAGGTGACAGTCTCACTAATAAGGGATTCATTGATATCGGTACTGATATGTGTGCGCATGGGAGCATCCTGATCATGGAAAACTCGCTATATTACCGATTGTCTGACAAGTAGGCAATATCTGTTCGTTGAAGACTAAGGTGATTGTAATGACGTCGTGCCGTTATGTGAGGAAAAATCCCGAGCTAGCTCGGGATTGTCACAGGTTATTATATGTCTGAAAGAGCTTGTATCTTCAGAGGGTGCCAGTTATGTGTTGTACGCGAAAAACTTTTTTTCTTTGTCTCAAGGTCACTATGGATTGCACTATCTTGTATCGTAAAAGTTATAATCCCTTCATTTTTTTGTGAGGTGGTGTACGTACAGCGTAGGGTATTACTTTTTTGTTTCTTGCAATCGGTTGTATTCCACGTATCAAAAGCATTATTACTGAAATATAGACCTCTGACAGAAAATGATCCATTCTGCCTCATTATTTGCATAAGGTTCTTACTGTTTTTATTTTGATCGACAAAATAGCCACCAGGTTGAATATTTTCAAAGGTTTTTGGAATAGCATTGCTAATCTTCTTTCTGGAAAGGATAAAGAGTTTCTGGGGTGATTCTATTTGTATCCAAGTGTGATTTCGATTAAATTTACCTTGTTTAGAATGAATTTTTGATGAGAGACCTTTCTTGTCATGTTTGAATTCTATTGTGCCGCTTTTTTTCTGTAAGGTTGTATAGGGGCATTGTAGTAAATTCTTAGGCTGAACTATGCTGCATTCGCCGTTAAATATTTGCCAAGTATTCGTGTTATTGTTGTTAAAAGCGCCAGCAATAGAGATACCATCATTTGCATTATTCAATAGCTGCATGACGACTAGTCCTTTAGAATCCTGGGGTTTGCCGATAAAAGTTTTATCAAAGAAAGATGCCCATGCGCTATTAGTGTCGTTGCAAACCGCCCATGTGGGGATTGATGAAAGTATACAGCCTATGAAAGATGCGCCAATTATTTTTTTATAAAGGTTCATTGATATC
>JABABC010000198.1 GCA_014238445.1 Coxiellaceae bacterium | reverse complement strand
GCGCAAGACGGCACCATTGTTCGATTGCAAGATAAATGGGGATTAGCTCATGATTGATGTAACCCTTATCGCTAAGGTCTGGCCAGACTTGTTACATGGCATCATAAAAACGATTCAAATCTCTGTAACTGGCTCCTGCATAGGACTCGCATTTGGTATACCATTCGGCGTTATTTCATTTCACGGAAGATCCATTCTTGCCACACTCGTTGCTGTTTATACCACCATCATTCGTGGCACGCCGATGCTTATACAAATATTCATGATGGCCTATGTTATGCCGTGGCACGTGGTAGGCCTTGATCCTTCCTTGTTTTGGCGAGCAACTATTGCAATAGGTATGAATAGCAGCGCATACGTATCTAATATTATTCGTTCCGGCATTGCATCGGTTGACCGTGGCCAATGGGAAGCCGCTGCGGTGCTCGGCCTAAGCCCACTGCAACTCATCCGATATATTGTTTTACCTCAGGCCCTACAGCGCACACTTCCTGCCATAGGCAACGAACTTGTTACTCTCGTAAAAGATTCAAGCTTGGCATCCGTCATTGGCGTAGCAGAACTTTTTAAACAAAATGAAATCATTCTAGCAACTACCTACGATTCCATTACCACCTACGGTCTCATTGCACTCATCTATCTCATAATGACTACCTCCCTTTCGATGGTTCTCATGTATCTAGAACGGAGATTCGAAAAATATGCTATCTCTTGAAAAAGTATCTAAAAGCTTTAATGCGCAACGCGTTCTAGACACTATCTCTCTGCAAGTTACTGAGGGAGAAATTGCACTTTTTGTGGGTCCGTCTGGTGTGGGAAAATCAACACTACTGCGTGTCTTGTGTAACCTCGATACGTGGGAGCAGGGGAAAATTACCCTTGATAGCAAACAGCTCACCTCTAGGGATCTCATTAAAGACCATCTGATCGGTATGGTGTTTCAACAGTTTAATCTTTTTCCTCATCTCTCAGTAATTGAAAATATAACTCTTCCACTGGAGCTTGTTGCAAAAAAAACAAAGCCGGAAGCCCAAGAAATTGCCCTGAGGCTCATGAGTGAATATGATCTTACCGGAAAAGAGTATGCATCAATCCAACGCTTATCAGGTGGACAAAAGCAGCGTCTCGCTCTTGCGCGCACACTGGCACTCCAGCCAAAAATTATCTGTCTCGATGAGCCAACATCAGCACTTGATCCATTATTGACCACACACGTGGCACAGAACATCCAAGCACTTGCTCGCACAAATTATATTACCCTCATAGCATCACATGATACCGAGTTGATCCGACAACTCGATTGCACAATCTATCTTATGCACGCCGGAAAAATTATAGAAAGTGCTCAATCAAAGCAGCTTGTCGCTTCTCCTGAAGCATTTCCCCACATACGGTCCTTTATGAAAGGGAATAAGACAACTTTATGAGTTCTATGTTCATATTGAATACATAGTATCTCGTCACCATACTTAACGATCACTCTCCTGATTACTGCTCCTTGACAGTAAACAAACCCCTTTGTTATGCTCCCCGCAATTTTTACGGTTATTTGTTGAAAATGTCCCTGAATGAACAATACATTTCAGTGTATTGTTCGCCCCCCTAACCCTTCAACTTAATAAGTTGGAGGGTTTTTTTAGGATAATAACTTGGTCAATTTAGGCAATGCGACTTCAAATAAGCATGATACATCAGATTCTTGATCTGAAGCGGCCGCATTGAGAGTAAATTCAGAACATCTAATAGTTTTAAATGTATCACTTAACCGATTGATCAACGGTAAAAAAGCGGCATAATTGCCAGCCATACTTAAGCGAAACCCTTGTCGCATATACCAATCTCGATCAACAGTATGTGTTACTGCACAACTTCGCACCGTAACACCTGGTGGTACATTACCAAATAATGACATGAGGTTATCTGAAGGCACCTGATCTGATGCATGCTC
>JABABC010000208.1 GCA_014238445.1 Coxiellaceae bacterium | reverse complement strand
ACTTTCAACTGCAGCTATGTTGTATTTCACTGCTGTCATATTCTTCAATGATAAAGCAGTACGATAACAACCTCGATGATAAGCTACTGTTGCATCCAACAAACCATACGCAGGCTCTTGCCCTAGCGCATTATCCACATCACCCATAGCATACCGCTGCCCCATATAACGATACTGCATCTCAAGTTGCCAAAAATGTGCTGGAGAAAATACAACACCTGTCACCCACTGGTTTGCTGCAACAAAAGGAATCGCATGACCCTCATCTTGACCTTCAATGATCTTTGCATTCACCCAATCATAGCGCCCTTGCCACTCCCAACGAGATGACCAGCGGTACCGTAACATGACATGTGCACCCAATCGTTCAGTGGGCGATAAATTTTCGTTATAGCCATAATAGAGAGAATCCTGACAAGGAACATATAAGATTTCATTATCTAACGATAAATCATACACACTCACATCGGTTTCCCAGTGAGTACGCTTATCTTGCCAATGGGCTTCATAAGATGTACCCGTTTGTGTCTTTAAAGGTACACCATTTTGTGTCCACGCCGATTCATCCGTCGTTGGAAATCGAAAGTTTGTAGCGCGACGCAATGACACATGACTGTGATCTGTTAATGCATAACGAAACGCGATCGTTGTCGCCGTCGCTGTATCATCACTCGACCATTCACTCCCTGTCTGAGATGCCTTCACACTATTCCATGCCACACGTTGACCTAATACCAAGGTTGTTTTTGTGTGTATTGGCGTACTGCTTTGACCAAAAACAGCCACCATCTGTTCATTAGAGTCGGGATGATACCCAGTGATGTCATACTGATAATCACTCGTTAATACATCCACCCCTCCTAACCAAGCGCTGCCTAACCACACCGGATAACGACTCTCCATCGTTTGACGCCACTGAAAAACATCGCCTTCACTGGTATAGGGATTACCCTGATAGCCATTCTCTGTAACACCAGCCCACTGTAATTGCGTCTGGAGCAACCAATCTTCTCCCACTGATACCTCACCGTGTAATGATGAATTCACTGGATACCTATACAGATCATTCACAGTACTATCCGCTTGTTGGCGGTCTTCATTCACTTGTTCAGCCGACAAGGCTCCTGGCAACTGCAAGGATTCATCACCTGCACTCACGACCCACTCCCACTGTGACGAGCCTCCTTCAAATGCAACAGCTGTTCGCATATGCGCACTGTCCCAGGCATTATGATCACGGTAATTATTAGAATGTACGGTCTGAATGAATGAGATAGCGCTCCATGGGCCTTTCTCTGTTTTTACTTGAGCATCCCAGCGATACGCATCATAACTACCCAACCCTATGGACACGGCATTAGGCTGCTGAGATACAGGTTTAGTATTCACCCTGACAACACCACCTACGGCATGATCACCGTAAAGAACGCCATCTGACTCCTCCAACAACTCAACACTATCAATATTGTAAGGTGAGAATATCTCCGGCATCGCCATCATTTGTGACCCATTCACCTGACTCATCCCATTCACCACAAACACCGTATTACCATTAGCGTCACCACCGAAACCTCGGACAGCCACACTCGCATCACTCCCAGAACCTGACATTTGCGTCACCACAACACCCGGAAGATGACTCACAGTCTCTGCGGCATCATCATCATTATCATGAGCTACTGTTACAGCTGATACGCCATCATCTATCGCAGGTGGATTCGGTGTGACAATGACGTCAGGCAACATTACAACGGCACCAGCCATTCGAACACCAAACAGCACACTTAAGCCAATCCACCATCGCCACATAAGAATTAATCGTCCTTATTTTTTTTACACCCATAAAAAAGCCCTCATAAGAGGGCTTTTATGATCGCTCACAAAAATGCGAACACACTTAACCTAACAGCAGCAAGTTTAGCTCTTTGACAAAAGCTGAAGGATCTTTAAGTTGCTCGCCTTCAGCTAATAAAGCTTGATTCAGCAAGACCTGTGACCAACGCGATAATTGATCTTTATCTACTTCATCTTTCACTTTCAACATCAGTGGGTGAGTTGGGTTTAACTCAAGAATAGGTTTAGACTCAGGAAAAGCCTGACCCGCAGCTTGCAATAAACGCTGCATATGCCCTGTCATACCTTGATCACCATACACCACACAAGCTGGAGAATCAGTCAAGCGGTGTGTCACACGGACATCTTCAACCTCGTCACCTAATGCCCCCTTAATGGCAGCAATGGCATCTTTAAATACTTTCTCTTCCTGCTTCTGCTGCTCTTGGGTTTCTTTATCTTCTAAATCACCCAAATCCAAACTGCCCTGAGATACCGATTTGAGCTGCTTACCTTTAAACTCATTTAAATGAGACACCAACCACTCATCCACACGATCAGATAATAGCAATACTTCAATGTCCTTCTTACGGAAGACTTCTAATAACGGACTATTTTTCGCGGATGTGTAAGTATCGGCAGTAACATAGTAAATGTGCTTTTGCTTACTATCCATTCGATCCACATAAGCAGCCAATGAAACTTCTTGCAACTCATTATCAACATGCGTGGAATTAAAACGTAACAATTCCGCAATACGATCTTTATTTTGCGCATCTTCAGCAGGCCCTTCTTTTAATACCTGACCGAACTCTTTCCAAAACTTCGCATACTGCTCAGTATCGTTATCCGCCATTTTTTCTAGCGTACTCAAAATACGTTTAACACACCCATTGCGAATCTTATCAATCGACGAATTGGTCTGCAGCAATTCACGGGAAATATTCAACGGCAAATCACTGCAATCAACGATACCCTTCACAAAACGCATGTACATCGGCATGAAATGCTCGGCGTCATCCATAATGAATACACGCTTAACATATAATTTTAAACCACGCTTGTGATCTCTATCCCATAAATCAAAAGGTGCACGCGCAGGAACATAAAGCAAGCTTGTGTACTCAACACTGCCCTCAACCTTATTATGCGCCCATGCTAAGGGGTTTTCGAAGTCATGGGAAATATGCTTATACAATTCTTGATATTGCTCTTCTTTAATATCACTTTTTGACATCGTCCATAATGCATTAGCCTGGTTTACCACTTCTTCTTCAGGAACAACAATCTCACCGCTGTCTTTCTTTTTCTTATCGTCTTCTGTTTCAGCTTTAGACATGCAAATAGGCAAAAGGATATGATCGGAATATTTTTGAATAATTGTGCGCAAACGATGATCGTCCAGGTACTCTTCTTGATCTTCTTTAACGTATAAAGTAATTTCAGTTCCACGCTGTTGCTTTGTGACATGCTTAACGGTGTATTCGCCTTTACCGTCTGACTCCCAGTGAACACCTTGTTCAGCTGTCATTCCTGCTTTACGCGTTTTAACCACCACTTTATCGGCTACAATAAAAGCCGAATAAAAACCCACACCAAACTGACCAATCAACTGCGAATCTTTTGCATTATCACCCACCAGCATTTCACGAAAAGCACGTGTTCCTGACTTAGCAATCGTACCAAGATTGTCAACCACATCATCAAGGCTCATGCCAATACCATTATCACGAATGGTCACTGTCTTATGATCAGCGTTGCAATCCACCCAAATTTTAAGGTCTGAATCACCTTCATATAATGCGCCATCAGCCAACGCCTCATAACGCAACTTATCCGCTGCATCTGATGCATTCGATACTAATTCACGTAAGAAAATTTCTTTATTGCTGTATAGAGCGTTGGCTACCAAATCCAGTAATTGTGTTACCTCTGCTTCAAAAACATGTGTTTGAGCATCTGTTGTTTTAGCATCTGCTGATACGGTCATTGTAAGTCTCCCATAAGTCTTTTTTGTGTTACTGATCAGATGGGGACACTGCCAGTGAATTTCAAGAGGATTCACAAAGTCCTCAATTTAAGCCCTCACCAAGCTCTGACCTCCTCACTGCCAAAAAAAACCCGCACTAGGCGGGTTT
>JABABC010000212.1 GCA_014238445.1 Coxiellaceae bacterium | reverse complement strand
GTGCTTCAATCCATTGACAAACACTCATGATAAATAGTTTCACCAAGGGCAACCCAACAACAAAGCTTGTCATGAGCTGTTGACTATCATACTCATTAAACCCTGACAAATCATGGAACGATATCACATCTGTTTTTGCACAATACAGTGCGTCTGCCAACTGAAATGCTTCGATAAAAGCACGCAAAGTTATCAATGAGAAAGGTGATAGAACCAGTCGTGCTGGATTGACAAGTGGCCGCCAATAGTACCAACAATCATCCTCGTGAATCGCAAACGATTCCGGATAACAAAACTTCAATTGCTGCTGTAGAGTATCACTTGATGTATATCGATACTGCGATAGATCACGGTACGCGTAATAGAGCATTGCCATAGCAATTGATACACCAAGCACTAATAACCCCGAGCAAATCACCGTTCTCATTAAACCTGACAAAATAGAATAAGCACCTAGAATATCCGTGGTTGATATCGCCAAGCTGATCACAACCATTAACATTAAGCCGAGTGTACGAGACACTTGAAGCAACGGCGCACTCACCAAGGGAGATAATTGCTGCCTCAGAAGGTCTAGCGCAAACTGATTATGCTGCAATCTGGCGGGTAATTGATAGAGCCCATCCACCCAACGCTCCATGGCTAGCATTTTAATATGTGTTCGCTGATAGTGAAACCGCTGTATATGATAACCTGCATACATGGAGACCATCACATCTAAAGAAAAATACAGTAGCCGAGACCATAAAGGCTGAAAAACCCCAGCCCAGACAAGAGACGTTTTTGCATCAACGATACAAGCCCCATAAGCTGACAAAATAGAGATGTTCACGTAATTAATAAAATTAAAAAACCAACGTTTATTCATAGGCAACGATGGCAGCGCTTCTTCAGGGACATCAGCCATATAATGCTGATCCCGCACTTTGGTTCTATGAAAATGACACCCCAGTATCAATACCATTAAAGCACAATAGACTTCTGCAAATACCTCATTCAATAAACCAATCGTAGTAAACCCACGTAAACTGATAACAAAAAAACTCACTAATTCCAGTTGTCGTAAAGAATACAATCGCTGATGATATGACATATCCAAGGGATACAAGACAGCTTGCACGCTATTTAAACACGATTCAGCATGCCCCCCCACCTCAATACATACATCGTCACTAGTCTGTTCCTCAGCTGCACGTAATAGGGGTTGTGTTTTATTATGCATGATCCTAGGGTCACTCGCCTCGATTAGAGTCCACAAATAAGATAAAATACTATCCATGTTAATGCAAGTCACTATGGCATTAATAGCGAAATATCTGACCAAAATATAATCAATATCATCTTACTATGACGCCTTTACGCAGACAGCATCAACCACTGCTGCTCTTTATCATCTAACTGCTGCTGTAAAACAGCTTGTCGATCAATGGTTTTTTGTAACTGGGCAGCATATTCAGGCTCATACAATGTCGGATCAGCTAATTTTGACTCCAGAAGTTGCAACTGCTGGTGGAGCTTATTCATTTCTCGCTCTAACTGTTTCATCTTTTTTTGGTTGGCAGGCATAGGAGAAGCAGGGCTAGTAGATTCTTTGATAGTGGATACATCGGCAGCACTGGGCGTCAAACACAATGACCGATAATCCGACAAATCACCGTCATAAAGGTGCACTTCCCCCTGACGCACTAACCATAAGGTATTTGCACAACACTCAATAAAATAGCGATCATGTGACACCAATAAAACAGCGCCTGAAAAATCATTAAGCGCGAGAATTAACGCCTCCCTTACTGACATATCCAAATGGTTTGTCGGCTCATCGAGCACCAACACATTCGGTTTTTGTTGAATTAATAACGCTAACGCTAAGCGAGCTTTCTCTCCTCCTGAAAAAGAGGATACGTTGGCAACCACTTTATCACTGCCAAATCCAAAACCACCCAGATAGGTGCGCGCTTGCGTCTCACTCATAGCTTTACTGTGTTGCAACACGTGATCTAAGGGTGTTTCATCCCAATGCAACATATCCACTTGCTGCTGTGAAAAATAGCCAATGCGGGCTTTAGGGTGATGTGCTACCTCACCTGAGACAGGCACTAACGCTTTCGCTAGAGATTTTAACAGCGTGGATTTACCAGAGCCATTCATGCCAATCACACCAATGCGATCACCACCCCCAACATTTAACTCCACGCGCTTTAATATGACAGTGTCTTCATAACCACAATCAGCACGCACACTGATTGCCGGATAACCCGCAATCGGTGTATCAAAAAATTGAAAAGATACACTATGCTCTTCTTGAAACTCAGCACAGGTAGACAGCTTTTCAATCGCCTTCATACGACTTTGGGCTTGCTTCGCTTTAGTGGCTTTAGCACGAAAACGATCGACGAAGGACTGCAAATGCTGTTGTTGCTTGATAATTTTTTGATTGGACTTTTCTTGCAATAACAAGGCTTCTTGAAATTGCCGTGCAAACGATGAATAGTTGCCTTGATATAATTTCAAGCGTTGACGCATGATGGTCAAGGTATGCGTGGTAACGCCATCAAGAAAATCACGATCATGTGAAATCACCATCAACAGACCTGAGTAGGATTGCAACCACGACTCTAGCCACATGATTGTTTCAAGATCGAGGTGATTGGTAGGCTCATCCAACAACAACACATCTGAAGGCGTTAACAGCACACGAGCCAACTGTAATCGCATTTGCCAACCACCGGAGAAATCCTTCACCGACTGCGTATAAGCTGACTCATGAAAACCTAACCCTTTTAAAAGTATAGCGACTCGGCTATCGATACGATAACCATCAATCACTTCCATTGTTTCATAGCACTCGGCTAAGGTCTCACCATCATTCTTTGATTCCGCATCGATGATACGGGCTTGTAACTCACACCACGGTGTATCAGCTGAACGTACAAACTCAAATGCTGTCAATGAGGTCTCAGGTAATTCTTGTTCCAAATGCGTAATTTTCCAAGCCGATGGCCAACGCACACCACCCTGATCTTCATGCAGATCACCCAACAATAATTTAAATAAGGACGTTTTTCCAGCACCATTACGCCCAACGAGCCCCACTTTTTGATTGGACTCTAAACGCACAGTCGCTTGCTCTAATAACACCGTGATACCACGGCGTAACGTTATATCTGTGATCTGCAACATGGCGTCATACTCGCGGATTAATGTACTTACTCAAGGCTATCGCCCACATCATGGACACACAAAAAGAAGCGATCAAGGTACCATAAGAAACTTCCAGACACCATGAGGAATGTATGACCACCAAGGCGAATAGCGCTTATTAAGCGAGTTAGATGCTCCAGGGTAAGGTTTATGGTCGTTATCAATCAGGTGCTGCTCATTATCACACAGGCGCGTCAATACATCTTGGCGACTTAATGTGAATTAGAACGCTAGCTCACACAACAGCACCCATCGTGACAGGACATTAACTATTAACGATTCAATGACTGTCGTCTTTAGTAAGATCATAGGAGTTAAACTGGCTATTATTATGGATTGATCACGCTATAACTGACAGTTCGAATCAACAGCTATATCTTGATGCCACAATACACATGCCGTTAGCAATAGACCAATAAATGCAGATATTAAAGGGATACTCACCCCCCACGTAACTACAAACGACAAAGAAAACATGCTGACAGCAGCGCCCATTGCCATGACAGAGCCAGCAACCCCCATCACCCAACCTTGGTGCTTCTCATCCACTTGATTGGAAAACATCGTTACAATATTTGAGTAAGCTACACCAATAGAGGCTCCAACACACAAGACACAGACCCAAGCGATCCACTGCACATGACTCCAGGCTATCAGTGCAATAAATATGGCCGCAAAAATGATTCCCGCCATAGTACTCGACTTCAGCGAAAAACGCTCGCTACAAAAACCGACTAAATAACCACAACCAATAGCAAAACCTACGCCCAAATCTGCCATATACAATGACACTTCACTGGGAGTAAAATTGAACCGAGTTAAAACAAATAAGGAGATATATGAAAAAAATCCATTCCACGAAAGAATCATGAGAAAAAGAACTACTGAAAGTCGCTTTACGGTTGGGTGACGAAAGGCTGAAATAAATGCATTGACCGCCCGATACCACTTAATGGAAACAGGCGCAGACCTAACAAATGTTTCTTTAAACATTATCATCAATAAAATAGCATTAAACAAGGACAATAAGGCTGCAGCATATAACGGGGTTGTAAAATCAAACCAACTAACAAGGTTGCTGTTTGCTAACACAGCACCCAACACAGGACCTAACGCAAAACCCACACACGAAGCTAACAAGATATAACCTATGTAACTCGCCTTATTTTCCGGAGTGCTAAGATCTATGATAGCTGCTTGAGCAACTGGCTGAGAGCCGGCGGTGAACCCTGCAACCATCCGCCCAACAATTAATAGCGATATAAGATGTACCGCCACTCCTACAGCAGATATAACATATCCAATAAAACCACCAACAAGGCAAATAACTAAGGCTTTTTTGCGCCCCAGTAAATCTGATATATCACCTATAATTGTGGCGCCAAAAAACCAACACAGCATGAAAATACTGAGTGTTATACCAAACCAAAACACACGATCACCCATCGGGGTCATATGTGACATGAAATTCACGCTCGGATCCAGCAGGACTTCATTTAATATAGGAAATAGTAGGCCAAAACCCATTGAGTCGATAAAAATCACTAAAAACAAAGCGAGCATCGCTATTGAAATAGGCTTCTGTTGTGTTGAACTCATTATTACCTCCCAATGACAACCCTATAAATAATCGTTATAAAATGATAGCGTTAAAATCTAAAATAACCCAGATATTCTCCTATAATATCAAAAAAAATCAATACGTTGTTAAATATTGCTATAGGTTTTTATTGATCGTTACAGTCACAACAACTACCCTCTCATTTTCTTATAGCGCCAAGCCTATTAAAGCGCACAAACTGGAAAATCAAAAACACTGCGCACAAGGCATACACTGAATTAATCCATCACTCAACGCTGAGACTACCCTTCATTCACCCGGGCCAGTGCAGACTCAATGACTTCAATGCCTGCTGATTCATCACGAGCTTTTTCACTGAGCGTTCGACGCCAGAGTCGTGCTCTGGGCTGACCCGAATAAAGGTGTAATAAATGGCGTGTCATGGCATGCAATCGAACACCTTGTGACAACTGCGATTCAACATAAGGGTAATACG
>JABABC010000039.1 GCA_014238445.1 Coxiellaceae bacterium | reverse complement strand
CGGTAAGATACGAGCATCCACCACTCTCTGCACACTATTACAGCTTGACCCTAAAACACAGCCTAATAATGAAGACATTGGTCAAAGAGTCGAAGCTCTTTTCACAACAGGTAGACTCAAAGCAAATGAAAATTTAGGGTCTGATAATGAGCATCTATCATCAATACTCAATACACTCTTTATACTCGATGATGACTTTACTATTGGCTATCCTTCTGCTACCCCTCAAGATACCTTGCTCAACAGACTTAACCTACTGCTATCATTTGAATCGATACTAGAAGCTTCACTTAATCGAACGTCTTCTGCCTCCCTAATAACGCCTTCTGCCTCCTCAATAACGCCTTCTGCTCCCACAATCCCAAATAACCCAACAAGAAAAGAACCCATTGATAATCAGCCAGGACCCACCCGCTCTTTCTTACTGAGTTCATTTATAGGGGGTTTATTTGCTGCACCACGAACTTCTACTGCCCCACCAACTCCTACTGCCCCACCAACTCCTACTGCACTACCACTTGACGATCCTCCCACAGCTACAGCTGTCACTACAGCACCACCACCTTTAGTAGAAGCCACGGTTATTGATCCTAATCCTAATCATAGTACATGGCTTCAAAGACTGTTTTCCCCGTGGACATCACTCACACCAAAAGCCCAAGAAGTCAACGAAGAAAACAATAACTCAACCCACAACTTGTAATAAGCACTCAAAAATACATAAACCCACTGTAGGTCATTCGCTCTAAATAGTCGATGACACAAAGATCCATTCGATAAAATACGTTCATTGCCATACATTTAATATCATTTTAATAAACTTCCTGTAAACTGCGGCTCAAATGACAAGCAAATACCATAGAAAATTATGACAAAGACCATCGAATTAACGAGCTCTAAGGGCAAGCCCTCTACGAATAATGATTCACTCGACAGGTTGAAAAAAAAGATAAAAGCCTATATGGACACACTTAAAAAAACAATCCCTCATCACGACGATCGGTACAACAGTCAAATAAAGGAGAGCTATCCCACAACGTCATTAAAATGCTTTTTTCTAAACAAACTTCTAACAATCGTTAGCACGCCAGACTTTACTCGTGATGATCTAACAGCAGCACTAGAGGAATTCAAAATAGAGAAAACCACAACCTATTATTCAGAACCCGGCACACTCCACACCCATACACGACAATACAATGCCGTATTGAGCGGATTTTTTAGTTCAAAAACAAAGGATCTATACCAAGAAGCACAAGGCTTAGCAGCTACACTACATCAGTCCCAATCATCTTAAACACCGATTTCACAAAAGGGATAGTAATGGCGCGCTGTGCCGCCATAGAAGCCTCATCCAATGCCACCAAAACTTGGAATAAGTCTTTCATATTGCGTGGCATACGATTTAATAAATACGTTGCGACATCTTCCGTGAGCTTTAATCCTCGCAAGTCCGCACGAAACTGCAACACTCGCACTTTGTCTTGATCACTCAAAGAATGCACTTGATACACCGCTCCCCAAGCTAATCGTGACCGTAAGTCTTCTAACTGTATTCCCAATTGACGTGGCGACACCTGTGATGCCACTAATACCTGCCCTTGACTCGCTTTCATCGCATTAAATACATGAAAAACGGCTTCTTGCCACGCTGTGGTTTGCAATAAGTTATCCAGGTTATCAATACATAAAAAAGATCCATCTTCTATAGTACTCATTAACGATGACGCTGCGCACTGGGGCGAACGACCATCTAACATCAAGACAGAGCGACCCTGTGCTTGAGCTTGTTCACGCGTTGCTTGCAGTAAATGCGACTTGCCCACACCACGCTCACCCCACAGGTATAAGACTGTTTCATCCGGCCGCTCCAAGAACGCTTGCAATGAAGTAATGATGTGCTGATGATTATGCGGATAGAAATTATCAAAACGACTGTGGTCGCTCAATGCCACATCCAGCGGTAACTGCATCATTTCAGACATTAGGACATTACCTTTGAATTGAGTGTTAACCTGTCTTCACCCAAACCTTGTGTCACCGCATGATCTTGCGTTATAGCATCTTCTGAATCAGCTGAGGAAGTCGTGACTACTTCAGTATTAGGATTGAGGTTTTTCACAACTGTTTCCACGCCCCCCACATTCTCCCAGGCATAATGCAGCAGTGTAGGCGAGCTTTGGTGCACTTCAGAATTAGAGAAATCTGCCACCAAACGATGCCCAGAAGACAAAGCCTGTTCCAACTGATGCTCACTGCCCTGAATGGTTAACGCAACAAATAAAGTTGACCCTTGCATATCCTGCACATTTGCCGCCTTCACCATAGGCAATGACTTTAGATAATCCATGACTTCTGCATAATCCACCAAGTCGGCAATCTGTGTCACCGCCATGGATAGATTTTGTTTGGATTGAGCACCAGACAGTAACGCATCCCCCACCGCAACATCCGTCACGCGATTCATCGCTGATGCGATAAGATCACGCGCTGTGTTTGCTTGATCATGCCACGATAAGTTTTGACCTTTAACTGAAAATGTCCACTGACCGTCCCATGATGCAATAACATCACTATCATGATCGTGTACATCCATACACGCAACGACCACCGAACTCACACCGTAGCGCTGCTTTAATGCTT
>JABABC010000028.1 GCA_014238445.1 Coxiellaceae bacterium | reverse complement strand
TCTTGCGTATGATACCGCCTGTCAACAAGATTGGGTGGATAATCAACGCCTATGTGTCATGGGTTTTTGCTTCGGTGGGATGTGTGCTTTGGAATGTGCTCGCTCTGGTGCCAACCTCCAAGCTGTGGTCTCTGTGCATGGCGTATTAGCGCAATCAGATTTGCCGTCAGAACCGATGTCCGCCAGTTTCCTTATCCTACATGGCTATCAAGATCCTCAAGTGCCACCAGAGAGTTTGCAATCATTTGCGGCAGAAATGACAGCTGCAGGTGTGGAAGATTGGGTGTTTAGCTTTTTTGGCACGGCCAAACATGCTTTTACCGATCCAAAAACCGGTGGCTTTGATGCCACCAAAGAAGTAGAGATGGGTCGTGAATATCAGCAAATAGCTGCCCAACGCAGTTTTAGCTATGCGGTTGATCTGTTTCGTGAAAAATGTCGTTAACTTTTAATAACAATAAGGATCAATCAACAATATCAATAGCGGTTTTTACTACACATAGATTACAATAAGGAATGTATGATGCCAGATATCTATCAACACTTAACGACTGAACTGCAAAAAATCACTGAGGCTGGGCTTTATAAACATGAGCGGGTGATGACAACACCACAAAATACCGCAATCGAGGTAGAACCTCAACAGCATGTCTTGAATTTTTGTGCCAATAATTACCTTGGTTTGGCTGATCACCCAGCATTAATAGAAGCAGCTATTGATTCTGCCAAACGATACGGTTTTGGCATGGCTTCGGTACGCTTTATCTGTGGTACCCAAACAATCCATAAACAATTAGAAGATAAAGTCAGTGCGTTTTTAGGTACGGAAGATACCATTCTTTATTCTTCATGCTTTGATGCCAATGGTGGTTTGTTTGAAACATTATTAACAGCTGAAGATGCTATTATTAGTGATTCACTCAATCATGCCAGTATCATTGATGGCGTTAGGCTTTGCAAAGCCAAACGGTTTCGCTATAAAAACAATGATATGCAAGATCTTGAACAACAACTTATCGCTGCAGATGAAGCACAAGCTCGCTTTAAAATTATTGCCACCGATGGGGTGTTTTCTATGGATGGCATTATTGCAAATCTTTCAGCTATATGTGATTTAGCAGATAAATACCATGCTCTGGTGATGGTTGATGACTCGCATGCGGTGGGCTTTATGGGTGAAAATGGCCAAGGAACACCAGAACATTGCGGTGTTGCTGATCGCATCGATATATATACCGGAACTTTTGGTAAAGCCTTGGGTGGTGGTTCTGGTGGCTATACTTCAGGTCGCAAAGAAATTATTGATTGGTTGCGCAATCGGTCGCGTCCTTATCTTTTTTCTAACTCACTCTGTCCTATTATTGTTGGGGTTACCTTAAAAGTTCTTGATATGCTTATGCATGATGGTGCACAATTGCGTAAAAAATTGCAAACCAATAGTCAGTATTTCCGCGAAAAAATGCAGCAAGCAGGTTTTGATTTGGTTCCGGGCGAGCATCCAATTATCCCAGTTATGCTGGGTGACGCTAAACTCGCCAGTGATATGGCTGATAAAATGCTTGAGAAGGGCGTGTATGTGATTGGTTTTTCTTATCCGGTGGTGCCTATGGGGCAAGCGCGTATTCGCGTGCAAATGTCTGCTGCACATACCCAGCAGCAATTGGATCAAGCGATTGAGGCCTTTATTACTGTGGGTAAGGAATTGGCTGTTATTTCATAAAGTGCTGGGCAATGGCTATAATTAAAAATATACCATGATCTGATAACTTATATGTGATAATTTAACAATCAATAAAAAAAGGCGAGCACATGAAAGCATTAGCAAAATTAAAAGCTGAGCCAGGCATTTGGCTAACTGACGTTGAAAAACCTCAACTTGGTTATAAAGATGTATTAATCAAAATAGAAAAAACTGCTATTTGTGGTACGGATTTACATATCTATAAGTGGGATGATTGGGCGCAACAAACCATTCCTGTACCCATGCATGTTGGTCATGAGTTTGCTGGTAAAGTCGTTGAAGTTGGCGATGCTGTCTCTGGGTTTCAAATTGGTGATAGGGTATCAGGAGAAGGGCATATTACCTGTGGTCATTGTCGTAACTGTCGCGCTGGTATGCAGCATTTGTGTCGCGATACCCATGGTATTGGCGTTAATCGCCCGGGTGCTTTTGCGGAATATTTGGCTATGCCTGAATCCAATGTTTTTAAATTGCCTGATCATATTAGTGATGATATGGCGGCTATTCTCGATCCTTTAGGTAATGCCACCCATAGTTCTTTGGCTTTTGGGATGATTGGTGAAGATGTGCTTATCACAGGCGCTGGCCCTGTAGGTCTTATGTCGGTGGCGATTGCCAAGCATGTTGGGGCACGTTATGTGGTGAT
>JABABC010000238.1 GCA_014238445.1 Coxiellaceae bacterium | reverse complement strand
TTTCCTTCCACTGATGGTGATGAACGTGTGCACAGTTTTCAAGAGCACTTTAATCCCAATGTGCTCGAAGCATTCTATAAGGACCCCAAAAAACACGCCCTAATCGCACAACTGGAATTTTTTAATGGGCGCTTAGAACGTCAATATGAAATTGATCGGGCACGCGGCATCGTATTGGAAGATCGCACCATTTTTGAAGACTACCATATTTTTGGTAAAGCTCAGAAAATCATGGGGCACATGAGTGACGTTGAATTTGAAGTTTATCAACACAATTACAATCTCATGATGCAAAAAATTGATGAGCCCACTCTGCTTGTCTACTTGCGCGCAGACATCGATACCATTTTAGAACGCATTAAAAAACGCGGGCGTGACTGTGAACGCAGTATTCCACGCGATTACTTAGAACTACTCAATGGCCTCTATGAAACGTTTGTAGCTCGTAATACCAACTGCCCGGTTCTTGTCATTGACGCTAACCCACGTGATGACCTCGATAACTATCTGCGTGAAACCGTTGACAAAATTTCACTAAAGATTAAAGAACTAGACTTGCGTGTCTGCACCCCTGGCTTGCAATCTTGGGTCCAACTGCCTGAAACTGAAGCGGCTATTCGTGCCAGCGAAGCAGAACAACGCCTCGAAGACTACCTCAAAAAGAATAAACGCTTAATCACCGTTGCCGGTAACGTTGGTCTTGGAAAATCAACCGTGACGGCACTGATGCAGCGCAGCTTACGCATCAATGCGATTTATGAAAACCCAGAGAAAAACCCGCTACTCAATGAGTTCCTTAAAAATAAAAAAGAGCATTGCTTTAACCTGCAACATCACTTTATTAAAATGCGTGCAGAACAGCGACAGCGGGGAGCACAAAGCCCGACCAGTACGGTAAAAGATCGCTCATTAGCAGAAGATTTGCTCGTATTCTGTCAACACTTTCATCAAGCTGGCTACTTAACCAGCAATGAGCTGGATTTGCTCAACACCGAATTTTACAAAGTGAACAAAGCCCTACCGTCCTCTGATCTCATGATTGTCTTACAAGGGCGACCCGAGCTCGCTTGGAAACGCATCCAACAACGTGGTCGAGCTATGGAAATCAAAGGTGGCTGGGAATTCTCTGACATCCAATCACTCAACCGCTTTTACGCTAGCTATCCTGACGATGTTAGAAAAACCGGGTTCCATAAAAAACCAACATTGGAGCTGAATGTTAATAAACTGGATTTAGCCAATCGTGTCCACATGGGCTATGTGTTTGAAAAAGTGTACGACTCACTTCAACACGCATAACAACCCCGTGTAAAATACAGTATTAACTAACTTCTCTATGATTATATCATCATGAGATGAAACTACTTTCAACACAACTCCAAAAGCGACTATTTCATTCCGCGTGTATTGTCTGTCGAGAGAAAACGCATCAACCGCTCTGCAACCCCTGTTTCGAGTTATTACCTCATCACACCCATGGTTGCTATCAATGCGCAGACCGATCCGTGACCCCTCACTCTCAGCGTTATCACTGCGGGCAGTGCCTCAGCACACCACCGGCCTACGATCGCACAATTGCACCTTTTTTATACCAAGGCTTTATTCAATCTTGGGTGCTAGACCTTAAGTTTCATCAACGCATTAGACGGGCGACTTATCTAGCCAGATTATTTACAAGTCAATTAGCCACCTATTACAGTAACCACGACCTTCCATCATTGATTATCCCTATACCACTGCATCAAAAAAGGCTACAACAACGTGGGTATAATCAAGCACACTGCATCGCATATCACATTAATCGATTAACACACATCCCTACCACTTCCACTGTATTAAAGCGCCATCGCTCGACCCAACCTCAAGCACAAATAACCCTTGCAGAGCGCAAAAAAAACGTCTCTCATGCGTTCACTTGCACCACCACTCACCTACCACGGCATATCGCCGTACTCGACGATGTCATGACAACAGGCCATACTCTCAATGCCGCATGCAAAACACTCAAACACTCTGGTGCGCAACGCATTGATGCGTGGGTCATAGCACGATCGTGCCTAGCCAAATCCATATAACGTGCTAACAGCCTCAAAATCAGTGTATTACACGATATCCATCAATCAATTAAGCTTCTCTTAATATTCAATTTAACGATTTTTTTTTATGCTTCACTCTCTACATTGAACAGCAGATAGTGCTATGCAAAACTCATCAAAAACCCGCGATCTGGATCAGCTCTTTACACTGTTATATAAGAGCAGTCCAGAAAAAATGGAACGCATTGTCACTGAGGCATTAGATAAAAAAATACGACTCATGATTGAGACGAGAATGGGTAATCTTTGCATTAAACAGTTCCCCACCCCTCTTTTAGACTTAATAACACCTGGGCATGCACAGCTCATCTATAGTTTTTTTTCCTGAGCGCATTCGCTTGTCTTAAACACTTTTCTTTTGAACTATTCAGGAAATGCTACATTACCCCATCTAAAAACCCTTATTCTATACAAGCATTAACCGAAACAAGCTTACTCATACTCATTATTTTTTTTACTCTAAAATACATAAAAGCTGCATTGGCTCAATCATACATACCTCACTTTCGCCCCTATCAAATAGAGCTTTTAAGACAGTCCAAAAATGATTATTTTTCCACATCATGCTATAAAGAAGGCGCCTTAGCTGAAGTTATCGCAACCTTCCTTGAAATGGAGAAGCACTCGCAAACCCAAGCTTTTTACAATACTCATCGATGCTGCCTAAGCCTTCAACTCCTACAAGACCCCATTACACTAACCACCAACAGCGCAGGACAAGCTGCTGAGTCCATCAGCTTACAGAACCTGCTCCATTTAGTTCACGCTAACGACACACCTAAAAACCCCTTAACCAAAGAACCATTTTCTGAATCGTTCCTAGAGTCTCTGAAAAACAACCCAAAGACATTGATCAACCAAAAGCTGGTTGACTCTATCAATCATGAATTAACTAAAACTGCTATGCGTTACTCAGAAGAGCGCGCTCAAGAAACCTCACTGGAACATACTCAACCATACTCAACCATACTCAACCATCCTCAACAATTTAATCTCAGCAACAGCATTGTGAATAATGCTGCTGGAAAATAGTAATCATCCTCCTAAAGCGATACGCCTTTAGTCACTTCACTGCCTCAATCCGTTTTTTTTCTAGGTGCTTAACTATTTCACCCATACGGCTTAACGCTAGCAAAAAGGGTGATCAATGCCAAAACAAAAAGCAACAACTGGACGATACTATAATCATTGCTTTAGTCCCCTGATACAGCCAACACTGATCAATACCACTCACCATAACATTTGCACCCACCACCTATCTGGATTAAGGTATCCACCTTCTCTATAAACCGGATATATAGGCTATGAAGCAATTTCCTTCCATCAAAGATATTTTACACCTCAGCGATATTCCACAGACCGCAGTGACGGTTCGCGGATGGGTACGCACGCGACGCGACTCCAAAGCGGGGATTTCCTTCATTGCACTGACTGATGGTTCCTGTTTTGATGCCTTACAATTGGTCATACCCAATACACTGAGCAATTATGAAGCAGATATTGCTCGCCTCACTACCGGTTGTGCGATCAAAGCAACCGGCCAGTTAGTGAAGTCTCCTGGTAAAAACCAGTCAGTGGAAATGCAAGTGAGTGAATTTGTCGTGGTGGGTGATGTACAAGATCCTGATAGCTATCCCATGGCCGCTAAACGTCACAGCATGGAGCACTTACGCGATCATTCACACTTACGCCCTCGCACTAATATTATTGGAGCGGTATCCCGCGTGCGTAACAGCATTGCTCAAGCGGTGCATCGCTTTTTTAACGAAGAAGGTTTTGTTTGGATCAACACACCGATTCTAACAGCCTGTGATTGCGAAGGTGCCGGGGAACTGTTCACCGTCACTGCGATGGATCTTAACAATATCCCTAAAAATGAACAGAAAAACGTCGATTATCGTCAAGACTTCTTTGGTCAACCTACGTATCTAACTTGTTCTGGGCAACTCAACGTTGAATCCTATTGCATGGCATTATCTAAAGTGTATACCTTCGGCCCCACTTTTCGTGCTGAAAATTCCAACACCACGCGTCACCTTGCTGAATTCTGGATGATTGAGCCTGAAATTGCCTTTGCCGATTTAAACGATGACATTGCTCTTGCACAACAACTACTGCAATACATTTGTCGTGACATCCTTGAACGTCATCCTGATGATATGGCTTTCTTTAACCAATGGGTCGATAAAACCTGCTTATCCCGCGTCGAACAACTCGTAAGCACCGAGTTTGAGTGCATTGACTACACCGATGCTATTACACAGCTAGAAAAAGCCAAGCAAACGTTTGAACACCCTGTCCATTGGGGTATCGATCTTCAAACAGAGCACGAACGTTACCTCACCGACACCCTGTTCAAAAAACCAGTTGTCGTGAAGAACTACCCGAAAGACATTAAAGCCTTCTATATGCGCATGAATGACGATCAAAAAACCGTTGCCGCCATGGATGTCTTACTGCCAGGCATCGGCGAACTCATTGGTGGTAGTCAACGTGAAGAACGCCTCGATGTTTTAGAATCACGCATTCAAACCTGTGGATTACCGGCAGAGGAATATCAATGGTATTGTGACTTACGTCGCTATGGTTCTGCGCCACATGCGGGCTTTGGTTTAGGCTTCGAACGTTTAGTGCGCTACATCACCGGTGTAAGCAACTTACGTGATACCATCCCGTTCCCACGCACACCCAATAGCATTCCGCCTAACCGCTAATGGCATGAATTTTCTAGCTCTATTTGACCGTATACGCGTGGATTTTTAACGTCCGCGATGCTAAGCTTCAAAACGCCTCGCATAGGGAACACACAAGGAATACGGACGATATGGCTGAAAAACGATCAAAGCGCGCACAACAGTTACAACTCAAAGCAGATTTTTTTCCGATGACGGTGCTTAAACTCCAGTCTATCGATATTCCTGCCATCAGCAAAGAACTCACACACATACAGACCACGGCACCCAACTATTTTAACGACTCACCGATTGTGATTGATGTCAGTCACATAAACTCACAACAGTCGTTAAACTTAAAACAACTGCGTCAAACGCTCAGTGAATTTAACATGACCCCTGTGGGGATTCGCGGACTGGATGAAGCGCTGAAAAACGACGCCAATGATCAAGGTCTTGCCATCTTAAATGAAGCAAAACCCGCCAAAAAGCCGACGAAAACCACCAAGACAACAGCAACACCGACTTACACAGCCACAAAAGTCATCACCAAACCCATCCGAGCTGGCACACAAGTGTATGCGAAAGACGGTGATCTTATTATTATGGCGGCAGTCAATGCCGGCGCTGAGTGCATTGCTGATGGCAATATTCATATCTACGGACCACTACGGGGCCGCGCCATAGCTGGTGCCACAGGCAACCCCAATGCGCACATTTTCTGCAAGCAACTCGATGCTGAACTCATTTCAATTGCAGGACGCTACTTAGTCAAAGATCATATTCAAGTGCCAAAAACCAAGCAACCCATGCTGCACATTTATGTGCAGGACGACCAACTCAACATAGAAGGAATATAATATGTCAAAAGTCATCGTTGTCACCTCAGGCAAAGGCGGTGTTGGTAAAACCACCACCAGCGCCTCGATAGCCACAGGCCTTGCCAATCAAGGCTATAAAACCGTCGTTATCGATTTCGATGTTGGCTTGCGTAACCTAGACCTGGTGATGGGCTGTGAACGCCGCGTCGTGTATGACATTGCTAATGTTATTCAAGGTGATGCCACGCTCAATCAAGCTCTTATTAAAGACAAACGTAACCCTAACCTGCACATCCTAGCAGCCTCACAAACACGTGACAAAGACATCCTTACAAAAGAAGGCACAGGAAAAATCATCGACGAACTCAAAGAAACCTTTGACTACATCGTGTGTGATTCACCTGCCGGCATTGAACGTGGCGCACACATGGCGATGTATTACGCAGATCATGCGTTTATTGTCACCAACCCTGAAATCTCATCAGTCAGGGACTCCGATCGCATCCTCGGCTTATTAGGCTCTAAAACACAACGTGCTGAGCAACAACGTGAACCGATTACTGAGCAATTAATTGTGACACGCTATTGTAGCAAACGCGCCAGTGCTGGTGACATGTTAGCGATCTCAGATATTACGGATCTTTTAGGCATTGAATTGCTGGGCATTATTCCTGAGTCCAAAATGGTGCTCAACGCCTCCAATGCAGGGACACCCGTTATCTTGCAAAACAAAAGTGATGCAGGACAAGCTTATCAAGAAATCATCTTACGTTATTTAAAAAAACTACCTGCATTTGACCCCAATGCTAAAAAACAAGGTATTTTCAAACGCCTATTCAAAGGACAACCGGAGGTGATAGCATGAGAGTACTCAAAGCCCTTGGCCTACACAAAAGCACCGCACAAACAGCGAAAGATCGTTTACATATCATCATTGCTCAACAACGCGCTGAAGGGAATAGTCCAGATTACCTTCCTCAGTTACGTCAAGAGATCATGCAAGTGATAGCCAAACACACGCAAGTCGATTTAGACAACATTCATGTCGACTTACAAACAAAAGATAACAACGCCGTGTTAGAACTCAACG
>JABABC010000277.1 GCA_014238445.1 Coxiellaceae bacterium | reverse complement strand
CTTCTCGTCGTCCTACTGATGGGCGATACGGCGATAACCCTAATCGCTTACAACATTATTATCAATTTCAAGTCGCACTCAAGCCGTCACCAGATAATTTACAAGAACTCTACTTAGGTTCACTCAAAGCACTCGGTATTAACGTACTGAAAAATGATATTCGTTTTGTTGAGGATAACTGGGAGTCACCTACTTTAGGCGCCTGGGGACTAGGCTGGGAGGTCTGGCAAAATGGCATGGAAATTTCGCAATTCACCTACTTTCAGCAAGTAGGTGGATTAGAGTGCCGACCTGTTTTAGGAGAACTAACGTATGGCCTAGAGCGCATGGCACTGTTTCTCCAAAACGTTGACAGCGTGTATGATTTAATCTGGACAGAAACACCGGAAGGTACCATCACATACCGTGATATTTTCCATCAAAATGAAGTTGAAATGTCCGCCTATAACTTCAAACATGCACCTACGGATGAACTGTTTACGGCATTTAATCAGTACGAGAAAAATTCACAGAAACTCATTCATGAAGAACTTCCCTTGCCCGCTTATGAAATGGTTCTCAAAGCCTCTCATACCTTCAACTTACTCGATGCACGCCAAGCCATTTCAGTCACCGAGCGACAACGGTATATCTTACGTATCCGGAAATTAGCACAAGCGGTTGCAAAACAATATTACGAAAAACGGGAGGCAATGGCATTCCCTCTGCTTAAACGCACACACGAGGTAAATCCCCATGAGTAATCAAGATTTTTTGCTTGAGCTCGGCTGCGAAGAACTCCCTCAACATTCACAACTCCCTCTTGCTCAACAGCTCGCAGACCAGCTCTCCACCTTATTAAATGAAGCACGTATTACCTATTCAAAAGCACAAGTCTTTGCAACACCACGACGCATTGCTGTCCTTATCAAACACATGGCTGAAAAACAAATCACAGAAAGTATCCAGCGCCTGGGTCCCAGTATCGAACATGCCTATGACAAACAGGGCATACCCACCCTAGCTTGTATGGGATTCGCCAGTGCTTGTGGGATTAGTGCAGATCAATTGGAAATCATTGATACTAATAAAGGACAACGTATTGGTGCAACAATAGAACAAGCTGGAAAAAACACACAGGATATTCTGCCATCACTCGTCCAACAAGCCTTTTCACAACTCAGTTTAGTGAAGCCCATGCATTGGGGAAACGAGACGTTCAGTTTTATTCGACCTGTACACTGGGCACTGATGCTACTGGGTAAAACTGTTATCCCAACGACACTCTTTAATCACACAACATCTAATGAAACTAGAGGGCATCGCTTTCATTACCCCAAACCCCTTCGCATTCATGAGCCTAAGGATTACTGCGCCCAACTGTATGCCCAAGGCTCTGTCATTGCCAACTTTGAAGATCGTAAGAAAACCATTCTCAAACAAATTAACCGCTACAATACTGATCAATCTCAGACAATTTTGGATCATCACCTCCTCGATGAGGTCACAGCACTCGTAGAGTGGCCAGTGACACTTCAGGGTCAATTTAAGCCCGAATTTCTGGCCCTACCCAAAGAAGTGTTAATCACCTCTATGCAATCCCATCAAAAATGTTTTGCCATGGAAAATTCGCAACATCAATTACTTTCAAGCTTCATTCTGGTCAGCAACATAGAAAGCCCAACTCCGGACATCATTATTCAAGGCAATGAACGTGTTATTAATGCTCGCCTCAGTGATGCCATGTTTTTCTTTAACAATGATCTGCAACATAGCTTGCAAAGCCGGTCCAAACAACTCTGTCACGTCATCTTTCAAGAAAAGCTCGGCACCCTTAAAGATAAAATATCACGCTTAACTAAACTCACTACATTTCTATCAAAAACCACCGATGCAAACCCTGCAATCACCAAACGTGCAGCACAACTGTGTAAAAGTGATTTAGTCTCTGAAATGGTTGTTGAATTTCCAAGCTTACAAGGCATTATGGGAAACTATTATGCCCTACATGATGGGGAGGAGCCACTGTGTGCAACCGCCATTCAGGAACACTACCAACCTCGCTTTTCAAAAGATGGCTTGCCTCACTCACACGAGGGCGCCACTCTAGCCATTGCCGACCGACTCGATACGATGACTGGAATTCTCGGCATTAACCAAACCCCTACTGGCGATAAAGACCCCTATGCATTACGTCGATCAGCCTTAGGGATACTGCGCATTATCATAGAGCAGGGTTATTCTATTGACCTCATGACAGCCATTGAGAAAGCAGCCAAGGGTTATGATGATCTACCCAATACTGATGTCGTTACTCAAACTTTTGATTTCATCATGATGCGCTTTAAAGCTTGGTATCAAGAGCAAGGATTGGGAGCCCCTTTATTTGCAGCCGTCTCCGCGAACACTATCACAACCCCTTATGAGTTCCACTTACGTATGAAAGCCGTTGAACACTTCCAAACCTTACCTGAGGCACCGATACTCTCTCAGGCTAATAAACGGGTGAATAACTTACTCAAGAAACAAGCTAGTGCCCTTAAAAAGCAAGCACTGGATACCACACTGTTACATGAGCCCGCTGAAAAAGCATTAGCTGAAGCCATCAAAAAACATGAAACTGCCATACAACCGCTCTTAGCCTGCGCCAATTATACAGAAGCACTCACTCAGCTAGCGGCTCTAGCCACACCTGTGGATGACTTCTTTGAAAATGTGATGGTGATGGATGAAAATACCACTATAAGAGATAATCGTTTACGATTACTTGGATTGTTGCAAGCTTTATTCCTGCAAGTGGCTGATATCGCATTATTACCCACCTAATGGCTAACAGCTCCAGGTAGACTTCACCCAGTAATTCGCCTACACTGCGCTAAGTATGGAAAAAATATTCAATCAAATAAAGAGGTTGCGTAAAAATCGCAACGTTGACTCACAAAGCTCAAGCGCTCACCAGAGGGGCTTAGCTGTGGGACTCATGATGCCGGTGCTCACTAACCGCCAACAACTCGCATTCCCAGATGACGCCTTCAATGGCATAAACCCCTCTCAAATAAGCTGGATCAAAGAAGTCTGCTTTGGTAGCTTTCGCTATTATCACCAGCTTCAAGCGATATTATCAGAACTATTACATGAACCACTACCTAAAAAGCATCTGGATATCCATTGCCTGCTCATCATTGGCCTATACCAAATAGAGCACATGCAGACACCCCATCACGCTGCTGTTAATGAAACCGTGGCTGCAACAAAAATATTAAATAAAGTATGGGCTAAAGGCTTGTGCAATAAAATCCTGCGTCGCTATATCAAACAAAGACAAGCCTTGCTAGAACGTCTTGTACATTCTGAAGAAGCTCACTATTCACACCCAACTTGGCTCATTAATACCATTCAAGCTGCTTCTCAAATAGATAAAGATATTCATTTACTTGTTTGCGGTTTTCAAAATGATGAGGTGGTTAATCAAGCAGCCACTTTAGAAGGAGTTAGTAAAATACTTCAATTAAATGATGAGATCATTCAACATCAACTTGCGGAGCATGTTTCACAAGTAATTATTAATTTATCTAAAAACTATTCTCATATTCTTGCTCCATCCTCAACATTTGGTAAAAACTTAATGCCGAGAGCAGCAGCTATATTAGATTATTCGCAAATAAGTGACATTTCAGGAGTTATTTCTTCAGACACCTTTGTAAGACCTATCTATGCTGGTAACGCTATTGCAACGGTACAATCATTAGATCCAATTAAATTCATAACAGTTAGAACGACATCTTTTGAGCCAGTAGAAACTTCAGGTGGCAGCGCTAGTATTGAAAAAATCTCATTAAACTTAGAAGACATTGCCACAAAATTTTTAGACAGAAAAGAATCAAAATCTGAAAGACCTGAATTAGGAAGTGCCAGGATAGTAATTTCTGGAGGAAGAGGCTTGGAAAATGGAGATAATTTTAAACTTTTAAATGAAATCGCTGATAAATTAAATGCTGCAATCGGAGCATCTCG
>JABABC010000029.1 GCA_014238445.1 Coxiellaceae bacterium | reverse complement strand
CACCGCTGGCAGGTGTTGCTAATGTTGAAAAAACCATCCCGCCGCACTTTATTCGTGAGGATGGCTTTGGTGTAACTCAAGCCTGCATGGACTACCTACGTCCGCTTATTCAAGGTGAAGCCCCCCAACCTTATCAGAACGGCCTACCGCAATATGCCGAACTCAAGAACACCTTGGTGAGTAAAAAAGAACTGCCCGATTTTGAATGGGCATAATGCGTACTTGCAGCACACACAACGCGCCATCAATGGCGCGTTTTTTTTAAGAGACCAATCGCTATGTTCATTGCACAGAACGACCTTATTCAACCCATTAGCGCTGACCAACGTGCAACAGACAGAGGCTATCTATTAGGTGAAGGGTTGTTTGAAACGATACTCGTCACTAATGGTCACCTACAGCACTTTCAAGCACACCTCAAACGCTTGCAACGAGGCGCCAATGCTTTAGGTGTTAAGTGGCCATCATTAGACCTTGAGCAACTGAGTCACTCAGTTTTAAACGCTAACGCGTTACAACAGAGTCATGCCGCTTTGCGCATCACCCTCACTCAACACAGCGAACAACGCGGGTTAACAACATCCACGTCAGAACCTCAACTGCTCATCACGGCTTATCCGTATGAACGCCCTAGCTCAAACAGTGAGCATAGTGCCATGAGCACACCTTATATCATTAATGAGCACTCCAAACTCACAGCCTATAAAACCACGAACTATTTAGAGCACATTCAAGCCAAACGCTATGCTCAAGAACGCGGATACGATGAAGCGTTACTCTTCAATACACAAGGGCACCTGTGTTGTAGCTCAATAGGCAATGTTTTCCTGTACCTCCATCAACAGCTGATCACTCCTCCTGAGTCAGACGGTGCATTACCCGGCATTACCCGCGAGCAACTCTTCCAAGCCACACACCCCATTATCACACGCTCAATTACCCATGAAGATCTACAGCAAGCCGATAGTGTATTTCATACGAACAGTCTCATCGGCATACAGTGCTTTTCTCACATTGACCATCGATCATTAACCCCCCTACCTCACTCACTAGCTGATAGACTGCAACGTAGCATCGTGGAATCGCACCAATAACCCCATGAGCGTCATCCGGAGTTTTATTCCCTCAATAAATCCGTTAAAATGACGCGCTTTGCATTCTCAGGTATTAATCACCATGAAAACATCAACCACTGTCCAAAAAATCAGCTTATTTAGCCTGGCCATGCTCATTACTGGTGCTATCGATAGCATTCGTAATTTACCGGCATCTGCTTTATTTGGTTCTCAAATTCTCTTTTTCTTTGCATTGGCAGCCATCTGCTTCCTATTACCTACCGCGCTCATCTCTGCTGAACTCTCAGCCGTCATGCCTGCACAAGGTGGCATCTACCAATGGACAAAACGCGCCATGGGGAAAGACATGGGCTTTATAGCCGTATGGTTACAATGGATTAATACCATGGTGTGGTACCCCACCATTTTATCGTTTATTGCCGGCACCGCCATGTACGGCATTAATCCCGATTGGGTGCATGATAAACACCACATGGTGATAGTGATTATTGCTATCTTTTGGGCGCTCACATTACTGAACATGAGAGGGCTTAACATTTCAACACGCTTTGCTAGCGTGTGTGCAATCGGTGGCATGATCATCCCCATGATAGCCATTATTCTTCTGGCTGCTGTTTGGCTACTCACCGGTCATGCTTCGGCAGTCCACTTCACCCACCATAATCTCTTACCCACCTTCTCACACGGTGCCAGCTGGATTTCATTAACCGCCATCATTACCGCGTTCTTAGGGATGGAACTGGCTACCGTGCATTCGGGTCAAGTCGATCACGCTAAATCGCTTTTTCCTAAAGCTATCGGTATTGCTGTGATCATCATCACCATCACAATGGTATTAGGATCACTGGCGATTGCCTGTGTCATACCCACAGCAAATATCGAACTGGTCAGTGGTGTGGTGCAAAGCTTCACGCTATTTTTTAACGCCTATCATCTTCATTGGATGATCCCCGTGATAGCCGTGATGCTTGTCATGGGAAGTCTCGGCGGTATGATCAACTGGATGATCTCACCAGCAAAAGGCCTGCAACATGCCAGTCAAGATGGCTATTTTTCGCGTTGGTTGACACAGGAAAATCGCCATCAAGTGCCCAGTCGTATTTTATGGGTGCAAGCGCTATTAGTCACACTGATCTGCTGTGCCTTTTACTTAATGCCCAGCGTCAATGGCTCTTACTGGTTACTGACAGACCTCAGCACAGAAGTCTACATGCTCATGTACGTACTCATGTTCATAAGCGCCATCATTATTAAACGCGCTACAACGCAAGAAAAAAATCGTGTTATTCCTGGAAAATACGGCATGATTTGGTTGATATCACTGCTTGGACTGGCTGGCTGCATCGGCACTATTATCGTTGGCTTTATTCCTCCCGACTCAATCAATGTGGGAGGGCACCATCACTACCATGTCATATTTACCAGCGGTCTCATTGCGATGCTCGTACCCGCCTTTATCTTAATTGGCCTGCAACGCTTACGAGTTCATTCACAATGAGTGCATTAAAACTCATAGGGATGACAGTTATACCCTTGCTGTGTTTACCACTGGCATTAGGGGCTCAGAGCACCCATATTTCCTACACCATCAATAACCTAACTAACGAAACCTACACGACAGTAAAAATCGCTGACCCAACAGAACGTGAAACGACTTACCACATTGAATCTGGCATCAATACCGTTATGTTAAAAGAAGATTATAATGTCATTATTCAATTAAAAAATAACACGAACGATAGCATCAGTATCATCATCCAACCTGGAAAATTGCCTACCTGCTATCCCCGCCCACAACGCTGTCAGTTTGATCCCAATCAACCAAACTATGTCACCCTTGTCCGATAAAACATTCTGCGTAACGAAAAACCAAACATTCAGTGATGCACTGATTAATGCTGTCGACAACTACTGGTAAATGCACAGGGTTCTTCTATCGAGGGTTCTTCTGTCGAGGATGCTATTGAGCGACCTGATTTGAACCAACTTTGTATTACCAAAAATTTGAATGATAACTCTTCTTCCGAAGAACCTGCTACTCTCTCAGGTGAGAGTGCCTCTTTCAAATAAGCAACAATTTGATATAGACTTTCAACGACCAAGCTTGTTGGCCGCGACAATAACCACAACCCAGCCGCTAAACGATCAGATCCCTTCTGATCACAATTTAGCATAACCCACAGGTATGCCCCCATTTTTGGAGAATCCGCAAAAACAAACTGCGTCAAAGCAAAAGCTTCCTTAATAAAGAAAGCTGATGTAATCGTTACTTGTGTATAGTCACCGGCTAACCCCGTACTTTGATCCACTGCATTAATGCACTCAACTTGAAGTAACGGGTCTTTCTGACAGTACTCACCCATAGCTACAGTCATGGCAGAATAGATTAGTGCATATAAACCTGCGAAATTTAAAATACTCAGCATGAATTCAAAAAAAGCACTACCTTGCTCTGATGGTTCGCGAAGCGAGCAACCCAAGGAACTTCCCAATCCAGACAACAATACTGAAACAAATAAAGCACAACTCAAAAAACCGATAGGCCCTAAAAAACCCATCATTTCATGATAGTTTTCCGTATCCGTGCTCATAAAAGCACGATATAAAGGGTTAGTCGAGTAACTATTATTTGGCCATACATAAGCCATCCCCGTCATTGATCCTGCTAGCAATAATGCCAAACCTGTAATTCGCCGTGAACGGATAAATGTTAGCTCGCCAGATGGCGATCGTGCTGCGGTTTCCACCCAATGCTTTAAACTTTCCAAAACATGTGAAATCACGACCTGTATCGTTGGAGCCAATATAACTGGGCTTAACACAAGAAAAAGGGCATCTAATATAGCCTGATCATTGAACATACCGGCATAAGCTGCAGCCCCATATAGTGCTGCCGTCACCGCCGTTAAAACAACATGGTACATCATGACATTAGGAACATTATAATCGGCATCCACTAATGACCCGGGATTCTTAACTAACCTCTGCCAATCTTGTGTGGCTCTCAAAATACGCGCATTGATATAAGTAATACAGCTCTGCAAGCCTATGATTTCAGTTGGGTTAAATGCACTCATAGCAGCATCTTTCAGATAGCTCGTCATATTACTATAAAACTTTGAAAAATCTTCTCCAGTAATATCAGACGATAGCTCACCTAAACGTTTTGCTCTTACAACTTGCGACATTGCCGCTAAAGATAGAACAAGACCAATGACTAATGAAAAACTCGGCTGCCAAACACCTCTCTCAACAACCACCTCACCTTGATGATCTTTAATTTCTGCTTGAAAAACCACACCATTAAATAGCTGCCACGTCAATGCTAAACATATTGCTGACCCAGCAAGCGCCATAGCAATCTTTAGATTAGCTCTTATGGTTACATCCGGTTCAACCAGCTGGGAAAAGTTGTGAAAAACGATATCAGTGTAGTAGCCCCCTAAAAGTAAGGACCACCTCTTAACTAACTGAAAAGAGGTAATAAAAATGAAAGACTTAAATTCATCAGATCAAGCACCCAAGCGT
>JABABC010000066.1 GCA_014238445.1 Coxiellaceae bacterium | reverse complement strand
ATTGAGTCACGCGATAATCCGCGTAGTTTTCTATCTAGTGTTTTATCATGCGGATGGGGGGAGACTCATAATAAAAGTAATGAGTATCATGAAATGAAAGAAATAATTACTAAAGATTATGATAATCAATGGGACGAGATTCAACAAACACTTAACCAGTGGGAAGAAAAAGGAATGAAGACTGATGGTATAACTAATGAGGATTATTCAGGCGATGATGGTCATCTTCTGACATCATAGGTATCACTGAAGGTTCCTCGAGATCGCTAGCATGAAGAGTGTTATTGGGTTCTTCAGGTTCATTATCAATAACTACTTCACGGTGTTAGTGAGAGGCAACATAGGTTGCTGCATGCTCTGGGATGACTTGATGAGTCATCGTGTTTAAAAACTCTGAGACTTGATTGGAATTGCATGCACAGTGTTCTTCTTGTGGCGCAGGAGTTTCCTGCTTATCTTGAGTAAGGTCTTCGAGTGCGAGAGGTTGATTGTCTTGGGAATGATTAACGACGGGCTTTAATAACCGAGAAGTAGCAAAGAAAACAACACACATCACCATAGCTATATCAAAAAAACCCGCTAAACCATACAGTGCACTAACCACAAAGACAGTTTGACTAGACCATGAATAAGAAGTCGGCACCAAGGGTTGCGGTTGAGAGACTGAAATCTCTCTTGTAACAACGGGTAAACCTGCATCGTCACCCAATTCAACGATAGGGGGTGCTTGATGAGATTCTTCTACTTCATCCATGCTCCATTCCAGCTCATCATCAGAAGGGGGCTGAGAAGGAGCCCTATGATGGTCGGCGTGCAGCGGCTTTTGTGTCCTCTGATGTTGCTGATAGTTTTCATGCACGGCGTAAGCAAAATTAATCGCTAATAGAGCGCTTAAGGTAAATACAGCAGTAGGTGGTAAAAGGATGGTGATGGATAATAATGCTAAATTAACGAGCGACAATGCTAATCGTGAGCCGCGTTGTTTTAATTTATGATGGTAATAATCTGCGGTATGGTTTAATTGTGTGTTCTCTGGATCACGATCAAGCTGAGTTATCTTATGGGATGTTCGATACATTTTATAGATGTGAACAGGAATAGCGGCACTTAATCCCACTAGCACCATACTGAAGCCAAGCGGTGGAAACACGATACCGGCAATCGCACAGGTGGTCATGGCCAAGCCTGCTGTCACTTTTAAACCTAACGACACGGTGTTCGTTGTAGGTCTTGATGGATCAAAAAAAGCTTTTAATGGGCTGCATAAAAAACCCACCCCTTCAATGAGCAAACCTATCAGTGGCAACAGTTGCGCCACGCCAATGAGCAACAACATGAAGCTACGGTGTACGGCTGCTATTAACCGGACTGACCATTCATAGAGGTCAGATAGATGGATCCAGCGATGAACATAGGGCAAAACACGGCGCCCTGTAGACCCTAGATGTGAGAAGAATCGTGACATAATACCAATCTCAAGTGGTTTTATCGGTCTTCAGTATACGCCCGTCATATTAAGAAAGTCTTAAATCAAGTTTTTATGTAATATCGCTGTTTACCGTCCAACTGACTAATATTGATAGACTTTACAAGGGTTTGTAGCGTTGGGTTTGCAGTCATCGTGCTGCCCTATTTTCACAGAATTATTCACCGTTATGACTCACCCCATGCATTTGAAAAGCCCTGTATGAGCTATACCCTCCCCTCATTCTGTGTAATAACTCACCAAGTTGATTAAATGGCACCCAATAAATGAGTTTTTATCACAAAGTACTTTATTTTTAGGTGAAAAAGGTGAATATTGCGTCATTCCGACAATATAAAAATAAGGAGTCACTGATGCATTTTTTCTCTTGTTGCTCAACAGAGCATAAGCTAGTCGACCCAGCCCCTACCTCATCTCAAAGACCGGATGTAGCTAGCGCCGCCCTACAGGTCAACACACAAGATCGTGCAACGCTCCAGTGGGTGATTGATAACCTTAATGCGATCATTCCAAAACAACCATGGCTGTATGGACAGGCTCGCTATACTGATTATATTTCTGCAGCGAAGCTTGCTGTAACCAATCTCAGTGCTTATTCGTCGAACTTAACCGATTTAACTGACAGCAGCGATTGCACAGACATCAAAAATCAAAATACGGGTATTCAAACGATCATTACTCAGCAACTTGAAGCTTACAGAGATAAATTGACTCAGTATGACTCTCAAGCACTACTGCCTCGATTTGATGGGCAGTTTGGCATTCAGGATGGCATGATGACCTATGAGAATATTAAAGCTAAAGAAAATAATGAAACTGTTAACAAGCAGTTCATCCAGAGTGAACTCAGTGATCTTGGCATTTTAAACTATACATGAGTCAACGAAGACGCAATTGATTTTATCAATGCCTAATGCGGTCGTTTCATGCCATAGCTCTTGAAATACTGTTTATACTGTGGATGGTGCATCTTATATTTCATGCTGCACGACTGCCTTTGAACTGAATCGATCCATGTTTTATACTGAGTAGCATTTCTAATGACGAGTGATAAGATGACGACTATTCGCACAATGATGAGTTTAATCATCATTCTATTAATTGGCAGCATTGCTTACTATCACTATAGTCAACAATACACGCCTGATTGCACAGCGGAAT
>JABABC010000030.1 GCA_014238445.1 Coxiellaceae bacterium | reverse complement strand
TGGCGTACGTATTGCAGAGCGCTTGCCAGGGATACGCACACTGAGTGATATTCGGGTGACCAAACGGGACAAGGCCGGCTTAGTGAAAGAGGTGGCCATGCATGGTGGACATGGCAAGAAAGTGGTCAGTGGCAAGCAGTTTTATTCACTGCTGTCCGAAGTCAAAAGCTTTCATTTTGATGTGAGCAAAAAGCGGGGAAAATTTTTGCTCAGTGGTCGTGGCTTTGGCCATCATATTGGCTTATGCCAGTGGGGGGCGCGTGAGATGGTAGCTCAAGGTTGGGGCTATCGATCGATTTTACACTTTTATTATCCGGGGACTCAGTTACAGCGCCTATGCTAACTTTCTACAAGTTCTACCGGTAATCCAGGCGCATTAGTGACCGGTTGTCGGCAGTTGGGGCATGTCATTTCTTTTTGGAGCCACGGAATAATGCAGGAAACGCAGAATGTGTGTTCGCAGGGCTGTGTGGTGAATAGTTGAACATTAGGCCTAACGCTGGTCATAGTGCAAATCGAGCACGCAGAATCACTGCGCAGTATTTGCATGAGCCTTTCGTGTTGAGCCTGTTCTTCGTCAAACACCGTGCGCCCACTTGTTGTTTTGAGTGAGTTATCGGCACCATGATCCATGAGTAACGCACACTTTTCGAAATGTCTGCTTTGTACGGCATAGTGGAGTGGTGTTTGTCCGTGGCGATCTGGATGGTTTACTTTTGCGCCATACTTAATAAGTAGTTCTAGCACGGCAAAGCTTCCCGTTCGTGACACCTCATGAATGAATTGGTTGTCAGTGTTGGGATCGGCTTTATTGATGTCTGCTCCTAGTTGTTTGATCAAGAATTTGACGACTTCCTCACGGCGTTTGGAATCTAAACGACTATTAAAAATAACAGCTTCCAAGGCTTTTTGTGTGTGCCTTGGTTCTTCCATTATTGTATTAGACTTATATATTTTAGAGAGTGTAAAGATGTCTCCGGTTAGTGCGGCTTTAGTAAATTGTTCGGGTAATGTGAGGGCGCGACTAGATGCGCATCGTTCTAGGACAGGTGTGTGCTGTTCCGTGACGCTTGCGCTCGGGTAAGATGCGCGCCGTTCCATGCCGTTTGCACTAGACACCACGAGAGAACACAGCGCGACACAAACAAGAAAAACTGACTGGGGATATTGCTTCACAAGCCTACCCTTTTTCCACTATCTTAATTCAGCTTACTGCTTAATGGACGAGAATCTGTTCTAGCGGATTGAGGCGTGGTATCAACAGTAAGATTTTTTTTCAGTAAACTTCAGAGGGCTGTGGTGAGCGTTTCACCGCGGATCCATGCCTTGAATCGCTGCCAGGTCTTTTTTATGTTTTTGCGCTGCTGATGATAAAGTAAGATGCCGAGGCAGATTGTTCCTGCACCCAATCCAGCAATGAGCTTGAGTACGAACTCTTGGTTCTTGAGTTGTGGAGTTGAGTGGTGTGGCTTTGGTTTTGCAATATCGCTAATGAGTCCAGGTTGATGCAACACGGTTGGGCTAAACGTGTTTTTGTTGAGAGCGAGGTTGAGCGTTAGGGCAAAGTGCCATAGGAGTTGTTCTGTGTTATTCGTTATTCCAAGATTTTGTATTTGCTTGGTGTTGGTAGGAAAGTGTGGAAGGACCTTAAGGTTGAACCAGTTCACATTTCTTGTCTCTCTCCATGGCGGTCCAAGGTTATGCACTTGTTTTTTTCGCTCTTCAAATCTCTTTGCCAGATCGGTATCAGTTGGTCCATCTTCGGGGTAGGGTACGAAATACATGGTGTATTGACCGTTCTGAATACGTGGTGTATTCGCCTTGATTTGGTCAGAAAGATAGCGATACGTTTGAGTATTTTGCACACTGATTCCTTTTTTTATTAGCTTTTCAATTGTGTCGGGCGTATCGAAAAGGGCACACATCTCTTCTGTTCCTTCTCGTGCAGCGGTTTGCTGAGGTGATTCGTTCGGGTCACTTTTTCTACCAAAATCACACCATCCTTTGTGATTAGCTTCATAGCCGAGCAAAAGCTCTGTTTGTCCATCGCGTTGCCGGTAGAGGCAGACGCCAGCGGGTCCGCATAGAACATTATATGGCAGCAAGACTGACATGGTTAATGCAAGAAATATGATCGATTTTATGCGCGATATGTTCATGATATCTCCAAAATAATAGCCTAAGTGAGGTGATAGTTGGTTAATTGCTATATCTATTGCTTTATTATAAAGGTATATCAATAGATTTTTCATATA
>JABABC010000031.1 GCA_014238445.1 Coxiellaceae bacterium | reverse complement strand
CGTCAATTTCGTTACGAATTTGATCAATACGTGTTTTGATGTCATCTGCATTACCCGCACCATCAATAATGGTTGAGTCTTCTTTTGTAATCGTGACACGTTTTGCTGTACCTAAATCATCTAGGCTAGCACCTTCCAGTGTCAAGCCAACTTCTTCAGCAATGACCTTAGCACCTGTTAGTGTAGCAATGTCTTCCATCATCGCTTTACGTCGATCACCAAAACCTGGGGCTTTAACAGCAGCCACTTTCACAATACCGCGAATGTTGTTAACCACTAGTGTTGCTAGTGCTTCACCTTCAATATCTTCTGCGATAATTAACAGAGGACGGCTAGCTTTAGCAACGGCTTCAAGGATAGGCAACATATCACGAATGTTAGAAACCTTTTTGTCTACCAATAGAATAAAAGGCGACTCAAGTTCCGCACTCATGTTTTGTTGATTGTTCACAAAGTAAGGTGATAGGTAACCCCGATCAAATTGCATACCTTCAACAACAGATAACTCATTTTCAAATGAATTGCCTTCTTCAACAGTGATCACACCTTCTTTACCAACTTTTTCCATAGCTTCAGCGATCAGGTTACCCACTTGCTCATCAGAGTTAGCAGAAATCGTTCCCACTTGAGCAATAGCTTTGCTGTCAGTACAAGGCTTAGCAATCTCTTGTAGCCTTTTAACAATAGCAGTCGTCGCTTTATCGATACCACGCTTAAGATCCATTGGGTTCATTCCTGCTGCAACAGCACGAATACCTTCTCTTAGCGCTTCTTGTGTTAATACGGTTGCAGTCGTTGTACCGTCACCAGCGTTATCTGCTGTATGAGAGGCAACTTCTTTCACCATTTGAGCACCCATGTTTTCAAACTTATCGGTTAATTCAATTTCTTTAGCAACCGTTACACCATCTTTAGTGATAGTCGGTGCGCCAAAGCTTTTATCAATAACTACGTTACGGCCTTTAGGACCCAAAGTTACTTTCACAGCACATGCTAATTTATCAACACCCGTTAACAAAGATTGAAGGGCTTCATCACCTAATCGAAAATCTTTTGACATCGTCTTTTCCTCTTAATAATTCATTAAAAAAATTACTCAATAATTCCCATGATATCGTCTTCACGCATCACCATGTATTCTGTTCCATCCATTTTGATTTCAGTACCGGAGTACTTACCAAATAAGACCTCTTCACCTTGCTTCACAGACATAGGGATCACTTTACCGTCATCCAATATTTTTCCAGGCCCTAAAGCGACGACTTTACCACGCATGGGTTTTTCTTGAGCTGAATCTGGTAGCACAATACCTCCAACAGAAACATCTTCTTGATCTAGTCTTTCAATCACGACTCGGTCGTGTAATGGTTTGATTTTCATAATGTTATCACTCCGGTTCACTCTCATTATTGACATCACTGATGCTTATCATCAGCACAAATCACCCGATTCCTTTCATTAGTCTCGGTCGATAGTATGCATATAGGGATAAACCATGATTTTTCAAGAGGCGCACAAAAAAAAATGTGCCGGCTATGGTTAAAAAACGATCAATATGAATGAAGCTCATCAATCACTCCCGACCCACCCTTCATTTCATCTCACGATCTGTTTACAATGATCATAATTTAAATTCACTCTAAGAGAACGTTATGAGCAACTCCTTTAAAACCCAAAAAAGCCTTTCTATTCATAATAAAACTATTCATTACTTCAGCTTGCCAGCGCTTCAAGAGCACGGCCTTAAAAACATACATCGACTTCCCTTCTCCCTCAAAGTCCTACTAGAAAATCAATTACGCCACGAAGATGGGCAAACTGTCACCGCCGCTGAAATACAGGCCTTTGATACGTGGGTCCACCATAAACGCTCTGACCATGAAATTGCCTACTACCCAGCACGCGTTCTCATGCAAGATTTTACAGGTGTTCCTGCTGTCGTTGACCTTGCCGCTATGCGTAATGCTGTCACCGCCTTAAATGGCGATGCCAACCTCATCAACCCGCTATGCCCTGTAGACCTTGTCATTGATCACTCCGTCCAAGTGGATCACTTCGGTAGCACAACGGCCTTCAGTGATAACGTTGCAATAGAAATGCAGCGTAATAAAGAACGCTACGAGTTTCTAAAATGGGGTCAGCAAGCCTTTGAAAACTCTAATATTGTTCCTCCTGGCACCGGCATTTGCCACCAGGTAAATTTAGAATATCTCGCCAAAACCGTGTGGACTCAACCCCATGAAGAT
>JABABC010000088.1 GCA_014238445.1 Coxiellaceae bacterium | reverse complement strand
GTTTGCCTGCTGGTGGCTCTGTGCACGGCGTGTATGGTGATGTGATGGAAATGTGGTCGTCGCATTTACGTTTTGTGGGGGTTGGAGTCATGCTTGTCGGGGGTGTATGGACCTTATTAAGGCTGATAAAACCGTTACTGGATGGTTGGCAGACTCCGATTAAACGTAAGTCATCGCGTGTCGCAACAACACGTGAGCGAACGGATAAAGATATTCCTGGTATTTGGATTATAGTCGGTATTGGTCTTGTGACAGCCGGGATTTATTATTTTATGTGGACTCAGATGCGGGATTTGGATTTGGGTATTTCTCCTTTAGGGACTCAAGGCTTTATTGCTTTATCGATTGGTTTGATCCTGGTGATTGGCTTCGCGCTATCTACGGTTTGTGGTTACTTTACGGGCATGGTGGGGTCGACGAATAACCCTCTGTCGGGTATTTTGATCATTGCTGTCGCTGTGATTGGTGCATTATTTTTAGTCTTTAAATTCTTACCACCGCATTTGCATCATATTTTGCATTTGTTGGGTGTGCTGATTGTGATTACCGCTATGATTGCTACAGCGGCATCGATATCTAATGAAAACATTCAAGACCTTAAGGCGGGGCAAATCATGGGGGCGACACCATGGAAGCAACAAGTCGTATTAATTCTGGGGGTGCTCTGTTCTTCATTGACGATAGCTCCAGTGTTAGATTTATTGTTTCAAGCTTATGGTATGGCGGGTGTTTACCCTCGTGCAGGCATGGACCCTACGCAAATGCTGCCTGCGCCACAAGCGAGTTTGATAGCCTCCGTTGCTCAAGGTATTTTAACGGGTAATTTACCATGGGGAATGATTAGTTTAGGTGTGGCCATTGCCTGCATGCTGATTGGTGTTGATGAATGGTTGAAACCCCGCGGATACCGTCTGCCCGTATTAGCCGTTGGATTGGGTGTCTATCTACCGACTGACGTGATGACCCCAGTGATTCTTGGTACGATAGTCAGCTTTTTAGTGAATCGTTCCATGCGCCAGCGTCATGATGTGGTGTCCTTGCATGAATATCAGCACCAAAATGGACTGTTGTTAGCGTGTGGGTTAGTGGCAGGTGCTGCGTTGATGGGTGTGATCTTAGCGATTCCTTTTGTGCTCATGGGTAGCTCTAATGCTTTGTCTATCATGCCACACTCTCTGCACCAGTTAGCCACCATTCTTGGTTTTGTGTCACTCTTAGCTATTTGTCGCTGGTTATATCGCACGTCATTTTAAGGGGGCGTTATGACCTTGGTGTATTTAGACTACATGGCCTCGACGCCCCTTTCTGAGAAAGTGCTTCAGGCTATGTTGCCATTTATGCAGAGCCATTCTCCTATGGGTAACCCATCTTCCCATGCGCACGCGTTGATGGCTCAGTCTACAGTCAATATTGATAAAGCAGCAGGGCAGGTGGCGTTAGCAATTGGTGCTACTCCAGACGCGATCGTATGGACTTCAGGGGCAACGGAAGCCAATAACTTAGCGATTAAAGGTGCAGTTGAGTTCTATCACCGTAAAGGTAAGCATATTATAACCATGGCTTCCGAGCATAAGGCCGTATTAGAGCCTTGCCGGTTTCTTGAGCGTTTAGGGTATGAGGTCAGTTATCTTTCGCCTCAACCTAATGGTTTATTGGATGTGGCGTTATTGAAAAATACCTTACGCTCAGACACGGTGTTAGTCAGTGTGATGCATGTGAATAATGAGACGGGCGTTATTCAAGATATTGCTGCTATTTCAGAATGTGTTAAAGCGAGGGGTGCCTTGCTGCATGTTGATGCAGCACAATCCGTTGGAAAAATCCCGGTGGATGTGCAAACCATGGGTGTTGATCTGATGACGTTGTCAGCGCACAAAGCTTATGGGCCTCCAGGTATTGGTGCGCTTTATATGGCGCAAAAGCCTCGCCTGCATCTTGTGCCTCAAATGCATGGAGGGCAGCAACAGGGTGAGGTGCGCTCAGGCACGCTCCCTTTACATCAGGTTGTCGGCATGGGGGCGGCATTTGCCGTTGCAACACATCGACTCTCTGAAGAATGTCAACGTATCACTGTATTGAGAGATCAATTGTGGGCTGGGTTGCAGCACATTGGTGATGTGCACTTAAATGGTGACCTAGCACATCAGGTGCCGCATTGTTTGAATGTGTCAATAAAGGGGGTTCATATCGATGCGTTATTGCTGGCCCTACGTGACTTCGTGGTATCAACGGGTTCATCGTGTAATTCAGCGCTCAGTGAGCCTTCCCATGTATTAAGCAGCATGGGCATTGATGATGTGACTGCGCGTGCATCCTTGCGTATTAGTTTTGGTCAGTACACTGTATTGGAAGAGTGTGAACTTTTTTTGGATCAATGTGCATCCGCTGTGAAACGATTACGACAACTCTCACCGGGTGTATTATGAATTATTCTTCGGCGGTTATTCGATATTTTGATGAAACAGATCACGCTGGCACGTTGTCAGCGCAAACGGACGGTGTTTACGTGCAGCAATTGGGAGTTTCTGATAGAGAGTCATTTGAATTATCGGTGCAGATCGATGGCGGTGTTATTCAGGTGGCACGATTTCGCGCATTCGGTCCGCCCGTGTTAATTGCAGCGGGAGAATGGGTGTGTCGACAAGTGGAAGGCCAGTCGACCGATGTCCTGTTAGGACTTGTAGAGCAAGCTATTATTGAGGCTTTAGACGTTACGAATATTCATATCCATTTAGCTGCATTAGTCTGCTCTACTGTGAAAGCTGTTTGTCAAAAAATCACTTAAGGAGTCATGGTGCGTGATCTTTATCCTATTATCGAGCCTTATGATGAGGGGCATTTGCGTGTTTCTGATACCCATCGTGTGTATTACGAGCAATGCGGTAATCCTGAGGGGGAGCCCGTGTTGGTTGTGCATGGTGGGCCGGGAGGAGGTTGTCAAGAAAGCTCGCGGCGTTTTTTTGACCCTAAACGGTATCGTATTATTTTGGTGGATCAGCGCGGTTGTGGGCGTAGCCTCCCTTTTTGTTGTTTGGAGGATAATCACACGGGTGCGTTAATTGCAGACTTTGAACGTATTCGTGAATACTGCGCTATTGATCAATGGATGCTATTTGGCGGCTCATGG
>JABABC010000032.1 GCA_014238445.1 Coxiellaceae bacterium | reverse complement strand
GTGGACTTTAGGTGGTGAATCATCAGGACATTTATTGAATTTATCATTAACCCCCACAGGCGATGGCATTATTTCAGCACCCAGCTCATGAAAAATCATAGGAGCAACAGCATGCGTAGCACCATGCGCACAGTCCACAACGATTTTTAAACCATTTAAAGTCAATGCGGTTGGGAACGTACTTTTACAAAACTCACTATATCGACCCCCAGCATCAGGTAAATCCACCACATCTGCAATTAACTCTGGAGACACAGCCATCATCGGCTGGTCTAGTAATGCTTCAATGGCTAACTCCATCGCATCAGATAACTTCTCACCTTGAGCATTAAAAAACTTCACGCCATTATCATAATAAGGGTTATGGGAAGCACTAATGATACAACCAGCCGTTGCTCGAAGTGATTGCGTTAAGTAAGCCACGGCAGGTGTGGGTATCACACCCAAAGTATGCACTTGAACACCTGCTGTAGTTAACCCTGCTTGCAGGGCTGATTGCAACATCATGCCCGACGCACGCGTATCACGACCTAACAGCAACACAGGATGAGACTCTGACTGAGATAACACCGCTCCTATAGCCCAACCCAAACGTAATAAAAACTCTGGGTTCATATAACGTTTGCCCACACGACCACGAATACCATCTGTACCAAAATACCGTTGCTGGCCCATTTAACTCTCCTCTGTCATCAATACAGCATTCTGGTGCTGCACAGTTTGTAATGCGCGCGTTACTGCAATCGCTTGACGAGTTTCCTCAACATCGTGCACACGCAAAATATCTGCTCCTAAATAAGCTGCCAAGGTGGCTGCTGCCACACTGCCTGGAAGTCGTTGATCGGCAGGCTTGTCAACCACATCACCGATCATCGATTTACGTGACCAACCTACTAAAACAGGCAATCCATATAAGGCCAACTTTAATTGTGGTAACTGAGACAACAAGTAATAATTTTCAGCCGTATTCTTGCCATAATGACCCTGACCAAAGCCAGGATCCACTATCAAACGATCTTGAACTATCCCGGCAGACTGACATTGTTGAATTACGCGCTTTAAATCAGTGATAATGGCATGCAACATCGACTCGTGAGAATCAGAACCAGGTTGTCGTCCTTGAAAAAAATGCATCAAACACACATTCACGTGTAATGGTGCCGCCGCAATCACTGACAGTGCGCCTGGTTGCTGTAAAGCACGCTGATCATTAATCAAAGTAACACCACGATCAATCGCCTCCTGCATCACTTCGGCACGACTGGTGTCCACCGACAAACGAATATCAAAACGCTGAGAAATCGCTTCAATCACCGGAATAACAAGATCCATTTCTTGCTGACAACTAGGTTGATCATAATCAATATTGACACTGGGATTGGTGGCCTCCCCGCCAATATCTAAAATAGCAGCACCTGAATCAACCATCTTAGAAGCTCGCTGAACAGCAGCATCAACACCATTCACAACCCCATAAAATGAATGAGAAGAACAATTAATAATCCCCATGATCAATGGGGATTGTTCAACGGGAGCAGGCGATTCTTTCAACAACACGAATTAAGTCTCACCAGGCACTTGATCTGATGAGTCAAACGACTGCTGATCCATCTCATCAGATGATGAAGGTGACGCAGGCTTACTTTGTTTCGGCTGCTCATCATCATCCGTCCAATCAGCTGGTGGCGGCGGTGTTTCACCCTTCATAATAGCTGCTATTTGAGTTTCATCGATCGTTTCGTACTGCATGAGCGCATCAGACATGGCGTGTAATTTATCCAGATTATCTTCTAAAGCTTGTTTTGCTTTGGCATAGGTTTTATCAATGATCGCTCTCACTTCTTCATCAATCTGATGACTCGTAGCGTCTGACACTTCTTTACGTTGAGCAACACTGTGTCCTAAGAACACCTCACCCTGATCTTCACCGTAAGTGAGGGGGCCTAATTTATCCGACAAACCCCACTTAGTAACCATATTACGAGCAATTTCAGTGGCTCGTTCAATATCATTAGACGCTCCTGTGGTCACATGATCCGCACCAAAAATGATCTCTTCAGCTAATCGACCGCCAAATAAGGAGCACAATTGACTCATAAGGCGTCGTTTACTGTAACTGTAACGATCAGACTCCGGTAAAAACATGGTGACACCTAAAGCACGACCACGAGGGATAATCGTCACTTTATAGACAGGATCATGATCCGGCATGCTTAAACCCACAATTGCATGCCCCGCTTCATGGTAGGCCGTTAGTTTTTTCTCATCTTCACTCATCACCATAGAACGGCGCTCAGCACCCATCATGATTTTATCTTTCGCTTTTTCCATTTCAGCCATGCTGACCAGCTTTTTATTGGTACGCGCTGCAAATAATGCGGCCTCATTAACGAGATTAGCTAAATCAGCACCAGAAAAACCAGGCGTACCACGAGCGATTACAGAAGCTCTGACACTGTCATCAATCGGAATCTTTTGCATGTGAACAGTCAAGATTTCTTCGCGACCTTTAATATCCGGCAAAGGCACAACCACCTGACGATCGAAACGCCCTGGGCGTAATAGAGCCGGATCCAATACATCAGGACGATTGGTTGCAGCCATGACAATAACGCCTTCTTTCCCTTCAAAACCATCCATTTCAACCAATAACTGATTCAAGGTTTGTTCACGCTCATCGTGCCCACCACCTAACCCGGCGCCACGATGACGCCCAACGGCATCGATCTCATCAATAAAGATAATGCATGGCGCGCGTTTTTTAGCTTGTTCAAACATATCACGAACGCGTGAAGCACCAACACCCACAAACATTTCCACAAAATCAGAACCTGAGATAGTAAAAAAAGGCACTTTAGCTTCACCGGCAACTGCTTTTGCTAATAATGTTTTCCCCGTACCTGGAGAGCCAACCAGTAAAACACCGCAAGGCATTTTTCCGCCTAATTTTTGAAAACGCCCTGGGTCACGTAAAAATTCCACTAATTCTTGCACTTCATGCTTAGCTTCTTCAACGCCAGCAACATCAGCGAAAGTCACTTGAATTTGATCTTCCCCTAACAAGCGAGCCTTACTACGACCAAATGCCATAGGGCCACCTTTGCCACCGCCACCACCTTGCATTTGACGCATAAAGAAAATCCAGATGCCAATTAAAATCAAGAATGGCGCCCAACTAATTAATATCCGCAACAATAAACTTTCTTGACGAGGCGGCTCACCTCGCACTGTAACCTCATTTTTCACTAAGGTGTTCAACAAGTATAGATCATCTAACATCGGTAAATACGTGGTAAATTTTTCATTACTTTTCGTAACCCCATGAACCACTTGCCCCTGAATAGAGACTTCATTCACGTTATTATTTTCAGCTTGGGTTAAAAGTTGTGAATAAGAGTATTGCTTTGTCCCTGACTGGTGTGGACCAAAGTTACTAATAACGGTGATTAACATAATAATAATGATCAACCAAACCATGATATTTTTCATGAACGTATTCAATGTGTTACCTCGCATTTAACTTACGACCATCATAACCAAGCCCCTCAGGTTATGCAATTACCACCTAGCCTTTAAAGGATTTAGCCAATATATACAGCTCTTTTGAAGCTGCACGAGAGGCTTTTGGCTTAATATGTTTCACCTGTGCAAAATGCGACCTCAAAGATTGCACTAAAGTCTCAATCCCAGCCCCTTGAAAGACCTTCACCAGCAAACAACCTCCCGGCACCAAGACGTGACAAGCAAAATCTAGTGCTAATTCAGCTAAGTAGATAGAACGCGGCTGATCAACACTTTTTTGCCCAGACATGTTCGGCGCCATGTCAGAAATAACCAAATGAACCAACCTTCCCGATAGGACTGAAAATAAATTATCCAACACGTCCTGTTCCCTAAAATCACCTTGAATAAATTCGACATCAGGTATCGAATCCATACTCAAACAATCCAGCGCAACAACAAACCCCTTTCGACCGACTTGTTTTTGAGCCCACTCAGTCCAACTACCCGGCGCTGCACCCAAGTCAATCACTCCCATCCCGGGTTTAAATAACCGCTCTTTTTCGTTAATTTCCAATAACTTATAAACAGCTCTTGAACGATAACCATCAATCTGGGCTTGTTTAACATACGGGTCTTTAACATGACGGTTCATCCATTCACGACGACTAACCATAATTACCTCGTCTACTCGACATCATTTGAACCATAAATCGGTGGCTCTTGGGAATAAAAAGCGTTAGCATAGCGCAGCTTTCAACCAATAACTACTGAAATAACCACCATGAAGAAACACGAATCACTAGAATTACGCCGCGAATGCCACCACCTCAAACCTGTCATTTTACTAGGCAATCAGGGTTACACCGAAGCCGTTGCCGCTGAAATAGAATGCGCTCTAGTTGCCCACGAGCTGATCAAAATCAAGGTCAATACAGCCAATAAAGCCGAACGTGACACCTTAGCTAACCGGCTATGTGATGCTCATCAAACAGAGCTCATTCAATGCATTGGGCAAACAGTCTGCCTTTACCGAGCATGTAAAGAAACCGAATGACCGTGACTAAAAAACACATTGCTGTTGGGCTATCCGGTGGAGTTGACTCTGCCGTAACAGCTTTACGATTAGTGCGACAGGGCCATGAAGTCTGCGGTGTTTTCATGCAAAATTGGGAGTCACAACCTAACGATCCTTATTGCACTGCTGAACAAGACCTCAGTGATGCCAAAGCCGTCGCTGATCAACTGAACATACCTTTTCATGTGGTCAATTTCACCCAAGTGTATTGGGATGAAGTTTTTCAACTGTGTCTTGATGAATTTTCTGCCGGTCGCACCCCTAACCCAGATATTTGGTGTAACAAAGCCATTAAGTTTGACCATTTATTACGGCACATAAACACCTTAGGTGCAGATTATTTAGCAACTGGGCACTACGCACAGGTGTCGCAAAAAGCGCGTTATGAATTACACACCTGCGCTGATACGCAAAAAGATCAAACCTACTTCCTATATACATTGCAACAACACCAACTGGAAAAAGCCTTATTTCCTCTAAGCAATCTCACAAAACCAGAAGTTCGACAATTAGCACTGCAACACAACCTGATCAATCATGATAAAAAAGACAGCACAGGCATTTGTTTTATTGGAGAAAGGCATTTTAAAACCTTCTTACAAGAGTTTTTACTCGCACAACCAGGAAAAATTCAAACTACAGAAGGCCAACGCATAGGCCAGCATGATGGCATTATGTTTTACACTTTAGGTCAACGCAAAGGTCTTAATATTGGTGGGCGACAAGATGCTGATGAATCTCCCTGGTATGTTGTGGATAAGGACTCTGAAACCAACACTCTCATCGTTGGTCAAGGCCATGATCATCCACACCTGTATCACCCATCACTACAGTGCAATGATTTACATTGGGTAGCTGGCCATGCGCCCAATACGACATTTCAAGCCAGCGCCAAAATTCGTTATCGACAAACAGCACAACCTTGCACCGTGACATTAAATAATGAACGCTCAGAAGCAGAAGTTATTTTTGAAAGCTCGCAACGAGCAATCACACCAGGACAGGCTATTGTGTTTTATCAAGAAAATCACTGCTTGGGCGGCGGAACGATTAATAACGCATGTAACTAAGGTAATCGCAGTAAGCCAATGAAAACTCCCTGAACAGTGATACGCTCAGCAGAATAGGTCATGGGTGTCAAAGCTTTGTTAGCAGGAAGCAATTGAACAACGCCATCATTCAAACGCTGCCAGCGTTTAAGAGTTGCTTCTTGCTGATCAATCAGTGCAACAATAATGTCACCATTTTCCGCTATCGAAGCCATTCGACAAATAACCATATCGCCATCCAGGATACCATCATCAATCATGGAGTCACCTCGAACTTTCAAAGCAAAGGTATCTTCTTGTGAAAAATAATGACTAAGTGACACAGTATCTTGCTGCTCAATGGCCTCAATAGGCTGACCCGCAGCTATCAAACCTTTTAGAGGTATCTCACAAGAAAGAAATTTATCGCTAATCAACGGCGACCTAGCTAATTGAATATTGCGATGACGATTCGGGATTAGGGTGATTTTATTTTCCGCCACCAATGCCTTTATATAACGATAAACGACACCACGTGAAACCAAGCCAGTTCCACGAGCAATTTCAGTGGTAGTGGGTGAATAGCCTTTTTCATCTATAAAAGCAATAATAAAATCATAAGTCCGCTGTTGACTCCGTGTTAACATCTACCTTCCCTATTCATGCAGCTTAAAGAACGCTATGCAGCAGCAATTGCTGCTCCAGCTACAAATGCTGCTGTCGGCACAATGATATGGCGATGACACCCCGCCAAGACAGACACGCTAGCACACACACAAATACAGATAATCAAGTGACGCACAATCCTCTCCTTTTATAAGAGAAGCAGGCTACCTCTTGCCTATAAAAAATGCAAATATAAATGAAGCGGGTCAAATATAAGAAATCAATAGCTTACAAAAAAAATCATGCCACATAACGATTATTCGATCTGCAACACATTGTTTTAATGTATAAAAAATATATATCAGCAAAAAAAACTCAATTCAACTATATTTAAAGTAACGATCATCAGGAGAGGAATATGAAAATTATTGTGCTCTTCATTTTAATCATCGCATTTTGCGTTGCTGGATATTGGCTGCATCAAAAACACATCCAAAAACCACCATCATCTACTATGAACAACATAGTGCAACCCAGCAGCTATAAAAAAACACCTGCCATTCTTCCTAACGAACAAAACAAGATCAACGCTTTTTTTGAAAACAAGGCGCCATCCGGCATTATCATCATTATTAAACACAGTGATTCATACACTCATTATTGCACTCAAAACAATCAACGGCACCAGATCATTTACGTTAACAAAAATAACCCGGCTCTGATGGCTCTTAAACACTGGTCAACTAACCCAAAACACCTCACGACACCGTATACGATTATCTTAAATCAAGGTAATGTTATTATTGAAACACATGGTGTAATCTGCACTTACTAGTCCAGTCTAATACAAAGATTAAAAAAAAATTAAATAACCAAGTAATTTACCTGAGCCATTAAATCTAATAGGTCGAGAGTTTATTACAAGGTATAATGAAGGTAATCACTTCAATCCACTCTATGGGGTTAAACAATGACACGTCAAATCATCACCGCTCTACTCTATACTGCTTTTTTTTCCTGGAACAGCGCCAGCTTATCAAACACTGAATGGGAGCCTAATAACCTGAATGAAGTCATCATTATCTCCGTCGATCAACCTGTATTTCCCAACACACTCGCCAACCGACTCAATCTAAGCTCAGCCCAACAAATTAATATACAAAAAACAGCTCGGTCTGCCCAGCAACAATTAGATAGCATTCAAGTAGCAATGCAACATAACGCCTATGATATCAATTCCGCCTTTCTTAACCACTACAATGCCTCTCAACTGAAATCACTCACTGAAAAGCAAGGCAAACTCTATGCTAAGGAAATGCAAACAAAACTCTTCGCTAGACATCAGATCCTTACGATACTAACCCCTGAGCAACACCAGAAACTTAATGTCTTTCGTGCACTCATGAGTCGTTAATAGTCGTTGACACCACATAAGCCGCACCACCATTCATCCGCCAAATAACTTAAGACAACGAAGGTATATAACTGGGGTCTATGACGTTAACACCACCCTGTGAGTTTGTCATATCAATACCGCCTGGAGCAGGAACATCGCGATAACACCCAGATAATCCGAATATCAATATCACAACCACACTTAAGCACCAGTACACTCTCATGAGCCTACTCGCACATTCTCTTCATACCACTCAACAAATGCTTGAGAAAACAGTCCAGGTTCAGACTCCTGCGGTAAATGCATGACATCTTCCAAGCAGACTTGCGATAAATGAGGAAGATGATCACTCGCCCACTGCACCGTATCTATGGTTGTAATAAAACCTGGGATAGCATATAGCATTAATTTCGGTAATTGAGAATCCTGCAGCCACAGTGAATATCGAGCTATCAAATCAACGACATAACTGGGGCCATGACCTAAAGGCAAATCTTGTAAATATTGCCATAACACCTGACGACTTTGCTCCGTCTGAAAAGGCTTAGCGTACTCTTCAATAACTGATTCACTTAAAGCGCCTACAGCACAACTGGGTAACACTTTACGGATCATATAGTTTTGCTCAACCACCGCCTTACGACTGGCTTGAGGGTCAGCCAACATGACACTTAATTGTTGAACAGGCAGCGATAAAGTTGATACGTCTACCACTGGACGAATATGCGATTCAAAAAAGGCCAGCCCAGACACAGCATCGGGGTGAAGGCGGGCATATTCAAAACCAATAACAGACCCCCAGCCATGCAATACTAACGTAATATTCTCCAAACCCAACTGCTCAATAAACGCAGTGATGTAATCAATGTGGTCAAATACACGATAAGGTATCTCTGGCTGATCCGACTGCCCCATGCCAATCATATCAGGTGCGATACATCGACCCAGCTTTGAGGAAGCTAGCAACACATTACGCCACAAGTAACTGCTAACAGGCATGCCATGCAAAAAAAGAATGGGTTGACCTTCGCCAATCTCCCTATAATGGATTCGACTTCCCCTCACATCTACAAACTTTGAACAAGGTGTATCGACACCATCGACGGTTGCTTCTATATCGCTTGCTGACATAACACATATCCTTATAACTGGTGTTAATCCATTAATTAATTTTTAACAAGTGCTTTTTACCCGGGTTTTTCACATATTCTGTCACAGCTAACTGCCTTAATTGCTCAATCATGACTAATAAAGCAGGGAAATAATGATCTGGTAGTTTGATAAATTCATCAAATCGTTTTAGCCAAGGATCAATTGCATGGGATAATTCAGAAGCCCACTCATGAGTCCTATTAGCAATATCACTTTGTGATGACTCATATCGTAAAATAATGGATGCAAACAGTT
>JABABC010000033.1 GCA_014238445.1 Coxiellaceae bacterium | reverse complement strand
GCGCAAGAGAAAGTAATTCAAAAAGCGTTGCATCAAGCTCAACTGAAACCCAGTGATATCAGTTATATCGAAACGCATGGTACCGGAACTGAGTTGGGGGATCCGATTGAAGTCAGTGCGATTAAATCGGTTTATGGGGAAAATAGAGGTCAAGATAATCCGCTGTATTTAGGCGCAGTGAAAAGTCAAATTGGTCATTTAGAGGCAGCGGCAGGGGTTGCTGGGCTCCTTAAGTTAGTATTGATGTTACAACACCAATATCTTCCTGGTAATTTTCATCTTAACTCCTTAAATCCACTTATTGATATTGAAGGTTTTCCGATAGAAATTACGAAACGTAATCAATCGTGGGACGTTGCAGAAGACGCTAAGCGTATTGCAGGCGTGAGTTCTTTTGGTTTCAGTGGTACGAATGCGCATGTCATTGTTGAAGAGGCGCCAGCACAAACAGAATTACCTGACTCAGAATATACAAGGCCATTACATCTACTACCACTGTCAGCTAAAACAAAGCCTGCGTTATTGGATCAAATCTCGAATTACAAAAAGCATATTGAGACAGCAGAATATCAAGATATCGCTGATATCTGTTTTACAGCAGGTGTAGGCCGAGCGCATTTTGCCTATCGTGCAGCCGTAGTAGGTGAAAGCAAGCAAGATATTACCAATCAGTTGGAGAAGCTGTTATTGCGTTGTGATCACGAGAGCGCGCAATGCGATAGTAAAATGGCTTTCCTATTTACCGGTCAAGGTTCACAATGGGTTCGTATGGGGCTGGATTTGTATGGTACTCATCCTGTGTTTAAAGCGGCGATAGATCAGTGTTGTGATTATTTACTAGAGTCATTTGAATATGATTGTCAGTCGATATGGAAGAGTGATGATGCAGCGTTAATAGCGCAAACGCAACACACACAAGTATTATTGTTTGTCATTGAATATGCGTTGAGCGAGCTGTGGCAGAGCATGGGGATTGTTCCGGATTTTGTGATGGGTCACAGTGTGGGTGAGTATGTGGCGGCAGTTATCGCAGGTGTGTTTGATATTGAATCAGGTTTGACTCTTATTTATCATCGAGCACGTTTGATGCAAGCTTTGCCGCAAGGGGGTGGCATGCGTGTGGTGATGGCTGACCTAAATACTGTAAAAAGATCGATTAAAAATCACGTAGGCACCTTGGCAATTGCGGCGATTAATTCGCCACGTCAAATCGTGGTGTCAGGAGAAATGAGTGCACTGGACGTACTGGGCGATCAATTAGAAAAAGAGGCGATTCGCTCAATACCACTGGCCGTCTCGCATGCATTTCACTCACCACTCATGGATCCCATGCTGGATGCGTTTAGAGAAGTCGCACAACAGATTGATTATAAAATGCCTACTGTCCCAGTGATATCGAATGTGACGGGTGATGTACTGATAGAAACGCAGCGTAATGCGGATTATTGGGTGAGTCACATTAAATCCTGTGTTAATTTTGCGGGAGGCATGAACACACTGAAAGATAAAGGCTGTGATGTTTATTTAGAGATAGGGCCTGGCGCGATACTTACCACCTTAGGTGAGCAATGCCTGGTGAACAATGATGTTTTATGGCTGCTCAGTCTCGTGAAAGATCAAGCGAGCTGGCCGGTAATGCTAGACAGTTTGGCGTCGATGTATAGGAAAGGCACTAGCATTGATTGGCGCTCCTATGACAAGCCTTACCCGAGAAAAAAAGTGACATTACCGACGTACCCTTTTCAGCGGCAGCGTTATTGGTTTAAAGAAACGTACAATAATTCCATTGATAATGATGATTGGTTTTACAAAATCAGCTGGGAAACGTTGAACTTAGAATTGCCTAAAGAGTATTTTTATCAAGGTCATTGGCTAATAATCGGTGCAGACAAAGCTATTGTTGAAGAGTTAACTAATAATAATAAATCAGCAAAATTTACGGCAATCAAATGGTTGAGCTCATTTAAAAAATACAATAAGGGATT
>JABABC010000034.1 GCA_014238445.1 Coxiellaceae bacterium | reverse complement strand
GTTTCTTGCCCGGAATGTTGGCCACTAGTAGAGGTAAAGCACCCCGCTGGTTTGTCCACTAAAGCTTGTCCCTGCCAAAGGCTACCCGTTTGATCGAGAAAATATTTGAGTGGGGCTGCCATGTTGCCAAAGCGTGTGGGACTCCCTAAGGCGAGGCCAGCGCAGTGTTCCAAGTCCTCCAGTGTGACATACAATGGACCGCTAGCGGGGATGGCGGTATCCACTTGTTCAGTGGTGGCTGAAATGCCTGGTACGGTACGGACGCGAGCTTCAATGCCATTGATGCAATCAGCGCCTCTAGAGATTTCTTGCGCCATCGCTGCGGTGGATCCGGTGACACTGTAGTAAAGAATAAGAATGTAAGGTGAGCTCATGGTTAGGTTGTTCTCTATTATATGGTATGAAAGGAGATCATTATGAGGGATTCAATACTGGCATTCAATAAGATTTATATGGTTAAAGGGTTGAGAGGACATTGTGAGTTGAGTTCGTTATACTGCGTAGCAAGTAAAGTCTGAAAGGAGTTAGGCGTTGTTGCAAGAAGGAATGAATGGACGTCATTGGTTCGCTCTTTATTGGAAGCGTTTCCTTGAAAGTCATTGCACGCGGATGGCAGCCTCATTAGCGTACTCGACACTATTAACGTTAGTGCCGTTATTGATCACTTTGTTTGCTATTTTATCCTGGTTTCCTTGGTTTCACGGCCTAGGTCAGGTTGTTCAGCAATTTATTTTGAACACGTTTGTGCCCAGTTATGCCCAAGAAATTTCTGAGCAGATTAATAGCTTTGTTGCCAATATGAAGACGCTTTCATGGTTTCGTTTAGTCTTTTTTTTCGTTGTCTCAATGTTGATGATTTATAATTTGGTAAATACCTTTAATCAGATGTGGGGTACGAGTATTCGCCGGCATGTCACCGCTTCTTTTATGTGGTATGCCATTATTGTCTTAGTGTCGCCAATTGTGTTGGGTTTATTGTTTTTTATCGGTCCATATGTGAATATTTTATTGGTAAATTTTGAGCACGTCTCTCATTTGCCGATAGAAAAGCCTGTGATTCTGTCGCTGCCTTATGTTGTCTCCTGGGTGACGTTTGTCGGGTTTAATTGGCTCATTCCTAATGCGCGTGTTCCTTTTTCTTCTGCATTTTGGGCGGGAACGCTGACTACGATTTTGTTTGAGTTGGCTAAAATCGGGTTCGCCAGTTACGCATCGCATGTTTCCTATTATCATGTTTTGTACGGAGCTTTATCGGTTATTCCTTTGTTTTTGATTTGGCTGTATTTATCCTGGCTGATCATCCTGGGAGGCGCTTTATTCTGTTGTTTATTAACAGAAAATTATTCAAAATGCCTATAATTGCATTAACGTTTTATTAATTCATACCATTGCCTTGATCACTGGGCAGCTTATGATACATTGGTGGCTAATTTAGTGCCCGTTATACCGGTATTGGCATAACACACGGGAAGTACTTCGAAAGTTGAGACTTTTGATATCTAATTGATAATTCGTCGTTTTTTCAATAACTTTTACATTAAAAGTGATGAAGCGCTCAGTGATTTAAATGCGTGGAGTAGGATTTTATGGAAACTGCTGCTAATAGCAACAACGACGACTTCAGTACCAGTACCGATAGTGAGGACATCACTCCCCCCTTCAACAGTAGAGAAAAAATGTCACCTACACTAGAGACTGCTGAATCTTTACCTGGTATGAATACAATGGATAATAGTGATAAAGTTTCTGCCAGCGACATGACTGATTGGTTGGTCGGGGTGTCGACCAGCCGTGAGTCTTCTCCTCACAATAGTGATACCCAGTCATCATCGTCTCTTGCATCAAATGACGCTGATAAACCGGATGTTAAATGGTGGCCTTTAGATTACAGTCAACAGACTCTGCTGCGACAAGCCCTTGCAACTGTTCCTGCTGTGGCAATGGGGTGGGTTTATTATGCACTCACCTATAAAAAAATGATGGATAAGTTTGGTGGCCAAGGGGCTATTGCAATACTTTGCGGAATTTTTAGTGGCGTCGTGAATGCGGGATTATACGAAATTATTGCTTATAAAGCTTTAGGGGGAACATTTGATAAGCCTTCTCAAGATCAGAGTCAGCTTTCGGTTGAGGTGGGTGAGGGTGATGAGTTTTACGCGCGAATGATTATGATGCAGAATTCAGTTTGTTTTTTCGTTGCCCTGATCCCGTCACTGCCTGTGTATGCAGCGGTGTATAATATTCGAGATGAAGTG
>JABABC010000035.1 GCA_014238445.1 Coxiellaceae bacterium | reverse complement strand
TGGCGCCTGAGCGCATGCGATCAAAATGACTTAATGTACTTTGCCCTATGTGTGGCGTTAATGTAATGATCGAAGACAACGGTATCATTCGACTGATCGATGACGTATCCGTGTCCTTCACAGGCAACGATGAAGCAACATAAATTGAATCCATCGCGTCAAAACTTAACAGTTCTTTTTTCTGCATCTGAAGAATAACTCGGTAACTGCTAATCCCTGCTCGCACATCCGTATAATGAATACCACTCATCATAGCGTGCACAGTATCAGCAATATCTTGAATACTAACACCCAGCATGGCTGCCAATTCGCGGTTAACACTCAATGCATATTCTTGTGAGTCATATTTTAAGCTCGACTGAAGGTTTATCAATCCTGGGTAACCATTTAATGCCTTTAACATCTTCTGCAATGGACCACTTAAGGCTTGGTAGTCCTGGGCTGTCAAAAAGTTTAGGGTAATATCACTCCCCTCTTCACCATAGGCAATAATATCAGGGATTGAGGCATACGCATTAACCGCAGGGATCAGTTGCAGTTTCTCATTTAAATCTGCCACGATAGCTTGAGAGGTTATCGTTCTCTCACCCCAGGGCTTTAAATACAAATAGACATTGGCGGAGCTTTGACCCAGTTGCGTGACAACACCCTGCAGACCAGGTTCTTGATTGACTATTGAAACCACCTCTTTCGTGTATTTATCAGTATAAGGAGGCGTTGACCCACTCGGTGTGTTCACCCGTACATTAATCACCCCATAATCTTCTTGTGGCAGGAACTCGGAAGGCATACGATTACCCAACCATACCCCTATAGCAGCAATCACCAATAAGCTCACTAAAATGGCTAAGCGGTGCCTCAATGCTTTCTGAAGAATCGACCGGTATACCGCTTCTGTGCGTTGAAACACCGCGTAATTCCACATCACTAAACGACTCGGTGATTGATTGGATGATAATAAGCGAGAACACATCATGGGCGTCAAGGTTAATGCTATAAATCCCGAAATTAAAACCGCAGCCGCTAATGTGAAGGCAAACTCTTTAAACAGTGCGGCTGTTACTCCCTGCATAAAACCTATCGGTGCATAGACAGCAAATAGCGTTACTGTCATCACAATAACAGCGTGTCCTATTTCACGAATCCCTTTAAATGAAGCTTCAAAGGCTGACAAGCCCTCATGAATATGACGTTCAATATTTTCTAACACCACGATGGCATCATCAACCACCAAACCAATCGCTAACACCATCCCCAATAATGACATAATATTAATAGAATAGCCGAGCCAATTAATGACACCAAACACACCCACTAAACTCAAAGGGATAGTAACAATGGGAATGCTGGCAGAACGCAATGACCCTAAAAATAAGAATACAACAATGACAACTAGTAAAACCGCCTCAACAATCGCCTTAAAGGTTTCATCAATAGAGGATTGCAAATACTCCGAATTATCAAACATTAATTTTGCATGCATGCCCGGGGGTAAATGCCTAATCACACTCGGTAATGCCTGATTAACCGCTTTTGCTACCGCTATTGGGTTTGCTGATTGCAGCGGCGTGATCGTCAGCATGATGCCTTCTTTATTATTAATCCTCACTGGGATGTCATATAAACTTTGAAAACCCAACTTCACATCAGCAACATCTTTCAAACGAATCACTTGTCGACCATCATGCTTGACAATGATATTAGCGAACTCATCAGCATTTTTAAGATAGGTATCCGATTTAACGGCGTAGTTTCTACTTGCGCCTCGCAATGATCCTGCAGGAAAATAAATGTTATTGGAGCCAACTGCTGTCTTAATATCTGAGACAGTCACACCCATTCCAGCCATCTTAGCTGAATTTAACCAAATCCGCATGGCATAGTTAGTGGATCCCTTAACACCAACACCGCCAACACCTTGCAATTGTTGCAGCATTGGCCTGACGTACTGCATCAGGTAATCTCTAATGTCTAAGGCTTTCTTCTTATCATCTGTAAAAGCGATTCCCATTAACAAAGAGCCACCTTCTCCCACTGTCACTACAGGAGAGTCTGCATCTGCTGGGAGGTCTTGAATAGCATCTGCCACTTTATCGCGCACTTGAGCTGCTTGAGCTTCTAAATCATCCCCTAAATAAAACTGTATGGTAATCCGACTGTGAGACGTGGAGCTATTGGATGAAATGTATTTAATCCCATCGACACCAGCTAACCGTGTCTCAATGACCTGTGTGACTTGACTCTCCATCAGGTCGGCACTAGCGCCAGCATATGAAGTGGATACTGTAACAATAGGCATCACTTGCTTTGGGAAAAATAAAATTTCCAAACGCAAAAACCCCATCACACCGATCACAGCTAACAACAAACTCAGCACAATAGCTAATACCGGTTGCCGGATACAGATTTCAGAGAGTTTCATGCTTAACCTCTAACTCATTCCTGTGAGAGTGACGAGACTTGATCAGAAGAAGGCTTTGCACTGCCCGTTAAAACTGTCACTGAACTGCCATCTTGTAATTTCCGCTGACCCAACACAACAATGGTCGCTCCCGCTTTAATTCCCTTCTTAATTTGAGCTAGGCCATTATGACGGTCACCAATCTCGACGTACACTTGACTGGCCTTGCCATCAATAACCTGGAAAACATAATAACCTTTCACATCCGCTAACACAGCTTGATCAGGAACCACCAATACATTTTTCTTTGTTCCTATTTTTTGTTTGACGTGCACAAACATCCCCGGTAGTAACTGCCCATCTGGGTTAGGGATCAACGCCTGGACAGTGACGGTGCGCGTTGAATCATTCACGGTGGGGGAAACGAAGTTCACTGTTCCAGTGAATGTGGCTTTAGGGAACGCTTTGACTTTGATATAAGCGGTTTGACCGGTCTTAAGATCCGTTAAATACCCTTGCGGAATATTATAATTAGCCAACAATTCGGTTTTATTCACCAAACTCACTAAATTATCCCCCGCATTAATATAATCACCTTCATTGAATTGGAACTCATCTAGCACACCCGAGAAGGGTGCCTTAATACTTAACTGATCTAAATCAGCCTGCTTTTCTTGTAACTCAGCTTTAGCGGACTCCAAACTGGCCCGCTGATCATCCAGCTCTTGCCGTGAAATATTACCAATGTTTTGCATGGCTAACTGCTTATAACGCTCGTATTTCTGTTGTTGTGACACATAGGCTGCCTTCGCTTTATTCACTTGCGCTTGCGCCTGCTGACTGTCCAGCTGTGCAATCACATCATCTTGAACCACCAACTGGCCATTGCGAAAGTATATTTTACTGATTTTTCCATCAACAACAGGACTGATCACAACCGCATGAATGGCTGACAATGAGCCTAAGGCTAAAATATATTGCGGGAAATCAGCCACCT
>JABABC010000036.1 GCA_014238445.1 Coxiellaceae bacterium | reverse complement strand
TATTTGCCTTCGTCGACCGCATTTTCGGCGGCAAAGGCTTTCACTGCATCACCCACAGCTTCAAACTCACCAATAGACATATCCATGCCCGCTGTAATGTTCACTAAAACGCCTTTAGCACCAGAGAAATCCACATCTTCTAACAATGGACTAGCAATCGCTGCTTCCGCAGCTTCTCTCGCACGATTTTCACCACTACTCACACCGGTACCCATCATTGCCATACCCATTTCAGACATGACGGTTCGAACGTCTGCAAAGTCAACGTTAATCAAACCAGGGCGTGTAATGAGGTCTGCAATTCCCTGCACAGCACCCAGTAATACATTATTGGCAGCCTTAAACGCATTCAATAATGTGATATTTTTACCCAAAACACTGAGCAACTTGTTATTAGGGATAGTAATTAATGAGTCAACACTTTTACCCAGCTCCATAATGCCTGCTTCTGCAATCTGCATCCGTTTACGGCCCTCAAAAGCGAACGGTTTCGTCACAACAGCAACCGTTAAAATACCTAATTGCTTGGCAATTTCTGCCACAATAGGAGCTGCTCCCGTACCCGTACCACCCCCCATGCCTGCAGTGATAAATACCATATCGGTACCTTCCAATACTTCACACAAACGCTCACGATCTTCTTCAGCAGCCTGACGGCCAACACTAGGATCTGCGCCCGCACCCAAACCTTTCGTCATCTCCTCACCCAGCTGTATCACCATTTTTGCACTAGAACGCTGCAATGCCTGTGAATCCGTGTTTGCACAAATAAAATCAACACCATCAATAGATTCAGCCATCATATGCTCAATTGCATTGCCACCACCGCCACCAATACCAATGACTTTAATCTGTGCGTTATGCGCCGTATTATCACCTAATTCAAACATTGATCGACTCCTCTTTTGCTCGTTTTTGCCGTCTTAACGCGCGACTAACCACTAAAAATTATTATTAAACCAATTTTTCATTCTTGACCACAAACCATCCGCATTCCTTCCAACATCAAAACTAGCCACTCCATATCGTTGAGCCTTAAGCCCATGCATAAGCAGCCCAACTCCCGTTGAAAAGCCAGGATTCTGCCTAACATCCACTAATCCAGAAATATTTTGGGGCGCACCTAAGCGAACAGGCATTTGAGAGATAGACTCAGCAAGCTCACAAGCACCTTGCACTTTAGAAGCACCACCCGTTAATACAATCCCTGAAGCCACCAAGTTTTCAAAACCGCTACGCCGAATCTCCGCTGCCACTAATTCAAATAGCTCGGCATACCGCGCTTGAACAACTTGTGCTAACGATTTTTTATGTATTTCTTTTGCTGCGCGGCTAGCGACACCCGGCACTTTAATTGAGCCAGAACTTTCGGCCATTTTTACCGAAACACAACCATGCTCAATTTTGATCTTCTCAGCACTTTGCATTGGAGTCCGCAAAGCAACTGCCACATCGCTGGTCACATGATCACCAGCAATGGGAATGACTGCAGTATGGCGAATAGCGCCTTCTGTGAAGATAGCAATATCCGTAGTACCTCCACCGATATCCACTAAACACACACCCAACTCTTTCTCATCATCAGTTAAAACCGCTTTACTCGAGGCCAACTGTTCCAACACGATATCATCGACTTGCAAGCCACATTGCTTAACGCATTTTGTAATATTCTGAGCAGCACTGACGGCACCTGTCACAATATGCACTTTAGCTTCTAAACGTACTCCCGACATACCGATAGGCTCTCGAACACCATCTTGAGAATCAACAACAAACTCTTGCGGTACAATGTGTAAAATTTTCTGGTCTGCAGGGATGGCAACTGCTTTAGCAGCATCAATTACTCGATCAACATCATGCGAATTAACCTCTCGATCACGGATTGCAACAATGCCATGTGAATTCAAGCTTCGAATATGACTACCTGCAATTCCAGTAAAGGCGGAATGAATCTCGCACCCGGCCATTAGCTCAGCTTCCTCAATCGCACGCTTAATTGACTGAACTGTAGCCTCAATATTAACCACGACGCCTTTTTTTAACCCCCGCGAAGGATGAGAACCAAACCCAATCACTTCTACTTGTCCCTCAGGGCCAATCTCGCCAACTAGGGCTGCTATTTTACTAGTCCCTATATCCAGCGCCACCATGAGATCCTTTTCCATTTTCTTTGCCATACCTGAGCAAACTCCCTGAAAACACGACACAATTAATAAAGTACAGCCCAGCTGGACTTTCGCTGTTATGAGTATAAAAGAATTTTATGCCTTATGCTATAAACTTCATAACCCTAACAAAATAAGTTAATTCACTAACTTAAAAGATAGGCGTTAGGGTGATGTTTTTTAATTTTTTCGCCTGTCACACATACAAGTAATGCATTAAAAATCACATTTAACTCATCGAAATACATACTAAACACTTCCATAAAGCTTGGCTACTCATCACTCTCCCATCGAACAGCCACCCCATTCCTATATCGCAAATCAACCTGCGCCATCACATCACGACGATCCATGGAAAGCCTGGGATACAATTTAATAAATCGCTGTAAGCGCTCATGTACATGCTCCCTGCCCAGCTTTAAAATCATGCCATTTTGTGTCTCTAACCGCCAATCACCATGAGAATTCAATGTGAGCCGCACAACCTGCAAATGCAGTAAACTCAACTGATGAAAGACGTATTGATACATTTGATACACTAATGGCGATGAGCCAACAGGGCCTGACAAGACAGGGAGACCCACCCCATCTCCCGCACGCCCTAACAACACCTGGCCTGAGCGCACCAAAAAAGCGCTCCGACCCCAACGGGCAACAGCCCGATCCCCTTCAATGGTTAAACTCAAGGCATTAGGCCACTCTCGTCGAATCACAACCCGCTTAACCCAAGGCACATTGGCCATCGCTTTCTGCAATTGCGTCAAATGTATTGTAAAAAAGTCACCCCTAAGGGATTCATTAATCACAGACCCCACTGCACCGCGATCAACTTGTGTTAAATGACCTCGCACATGCACAAACCTTAACTGAAAATAACCCGAGTGCCGAATATAACCTATGAATCCAATCAAGGCTAAACACACCAAAGATAGCAACAGGCTATGGGCAATAACACGCAAGCCGGTTGATCGCTCTGACTGACAATCAGACAATGAAGCTGCCTGCTTACGATTCACCTCACCCCCCCTTTGCAAACCATCGCCCCTGCACTTCTACGGCATTAACCATCAAACAAAGCGCAGACTAAAATCCTTTGCCATACTGCCAATACTACCCGCACCCTGAAACAACACCATATCTCCAGGCAATAACTGCCCCCTCAATTCAGACTGCAATTTATCCCCATCACTCACGCGAGTTGGCTGAATAAGGGATTGAGCCTGGATACAATCAGCTAAATCATCACTAGAAGCCCCAGGAATCAGAGCCTCACCGGCTGAGTACACATCCAATAACAATAAAGCATCCACTTGCGACAGAACACGGGAAAACTCAGCAAAGAGCTCTTGTGTTCGCGAGTAACGATGCGGCTGAAATGCCATAATCAACCGCCGATCGGGCCAAGCTTGACGCAACGTATTGATGGTAACCGCTATCTCTTCAGGGTGATGCCCATAATCCTCAAAAATATGCACAGCCTGGTCGCGATACGAGCGTGATGCGTGCAACTGCAAACGCCGCCCAACCCCAGGAAACTGACCCAGAGCCTTTAATCTTAACTCACCCATGCCCTGTACATGCTCAGCAACGGCGATGCTCGCCAAGAGATTTAAAACATTATGCTGCCCAGGCATGTTAAATGGCACCACCTCTGATTGACACGGTGTCGTCAACCTAAAAGTGCTACTCAACTCATGCTGCTGATACTGACTAGCACGATAATCTGCATCCTCACTAAAGCCATATGTCATGACTGGGCGCGTTACACCAGGCAATAATTCACGCACCACAGGGTGATCGATACACAATACGACCAAACCATCGTCTTGCACCTGAGAAATAAATTGTCGAAAAGAATCTTTCAAGACGGAAAAGCTATCACCATAAGACACTAAATGATCCGCATCAATATTAGTAATCACTGCAATTTTGGGGTGAATAAATAAAAATGATCCATCACTTTCATCAGCCTCTGCCAACATATAACGACTTTCTGTTATTGCGATTGGGCTCTTCTCTCCATTAATTGTACCGCCAATAAAATGATTTAACGCCACACCCTGAGCTTTCATTAAATAAGACAGCAGTGACGCGGTGGTCGTTTTACCATGCGTCCCAGCGACAACAATGGACTCATAATTTTGCAAAATATTCGCTAGCAATTTCCCACGCTGAACCAATGGGATTTTTTGCGCTTGAGCTGCTTGCAAGACCGGGTGTTTAGGATGAATAGCACTGGAATAAACCACCATGTCTACATCCTGCAAATGCTCTATTTGATGCTCATTAAAAATAGGAATACCCAAATGCTGTAACCGCATCGTCATAGCACTGGGCTGAGTATCACTACCCGTCACCACACACCCTTGATGGTGCAAGTATTCCGCTAGAGCACCCACACCCACACCACCAATACCCAAGCAGTAAATTCGCTGAGATGACTTAATCCACTGCTGCATAGGATGACCCCTGATGTTTTCTAACGATATTTTCACAAGTTGCAATTATTTGCGCACCAGAAGCGGTTGTACCCAGGCAATGCGCTGCATCCGCCATCTCACAAACACGCTGTGGTTGCGTGGATAATTCCATCAACATGACCCGCAGATCATCTGCTGTCACGGCTTCTTGCCGAAAAATAATAGCGGCACCTTCTCTGGCCAACCACTGTGCATTCTTATATTGATGATCATCCACAGCATGAGGATAAGGGATCAAAATACTGGCTGCCCCCATAGCGGCTAATTCCGCGACGGTCAATGCGCCTGCTCGAGCAATCACAATATCAGCCCAAGCATAAGCATAAGCCATATCCTCTATAAATGGCTCGACAACTGCCAAAGGTACACTGTCGCGATACAGTGCTTCTACCTTCTCACCATCTGCTTGGCCTGTTTGGTGCCAAATGAGCGGCATAGTATCAGAAGGCCATTCATGAAATACCTGACAAACCAACTGATTGATTGCACTCGCACCTCGACTACCGCCAATAATCAATACTCGAAATGGCCCTCTTGAAAAGCGGAAACGCTCAGAAGGAGGTGGAATTGCCGCTATATCTTGCCTCACTGGATTCCCCACCTGCTTAGCCATAACAGAAGCAGGAAATACATCTGGAAATGCCTGTAAAGTTGCCTTAGCCAAACGCGCCAACCAACGATTCGTCAACCCAGCCACTGAGTTTTGTTCATGAATGACCAATGGAATCCTCAATAACCACGCCGCCACGCCGCCTGGACCACTCACAAAGCCACCCATACCTAACACAACATCCGGCTTAACTCGCCTTAAAATACGCATGGACTGCCATAATGCTTTTAATAGACGCCAAGGCGCACGCAATAAAGCGGCTTTACTTTGACCACGCAACCCTGAAATCTCCACCGTTTCTAAATGATATTGCTTGCCAACTAGATGCTCCTCCATACCGCCCGAAGAACCCAACCAGTAAATGGACACACCTTGAGCATAACAGTGATCAGCTACAGTCAATGCTGGGAAAATATGCCCCCCAGTACCACCAGCAATAATCATTAACTTCTTCATATGATAACCCTACCCGCTTTAACTGAGACTTGCTTCATCACTCTCGTACTTTGCGCTTCATGTGAAACTCGCAACAAGATACCAATAATAAAGCAATTAACCAAGATACTGGAACCACCATAGCTCACAAAAGGCAACGTTAAACCTTTTGTAGGCAATAAACCAATATTCACCCCAAGATTGATCATACACTGTACTGCCAAGCAAATGCTCAGTCCCTTGACAACGTACCCAGAAAACAATCGCCCAACACTCAACTCCCGATGCCCGATAATGAAGAGCCGCCCCACTAACACGCTATAAAGTCCCAACAAAGCGAGCTCACCCAGCAACCCTAACTCTTCTCCAAGTACAGCAAAAATGAAGTCTGTGTGCGCCTCTGGCAAATAAAAGAGCTTCTGAATACTATTACCCAACCCAACACCTAACCAGCCGCCTCGCCCAAATGCTATGAGTGATTGCGTCAGCTGATAACCCGAGCCATAAGCATTAGACCAAGGATGCATGAAACTCACGATACGCTCCATCCGATAGGGTGAAGAGACTGCTAAAAAGACCATCACTCCAGTTACCACTAAAAATAACACGATAAAGGGCAGTAAACGCACCTGAGCAATAAACAATAAACTTAAAAAGGTTACCGTCAATACTGAGACAGCGCCAAAATCAGGCTCCATCAAGAGCAAGACGCCCATAATACCCAAAACAATCATAGGGATGACAAAACCACGCAACTCCGTTTGAATACGCTCATGAAAACGATCCAGGTAATTAGCCAAATAAAGAATAGAGGCCAGCTTAACGAATTCAGAAGCTTGCAACGTCACAATACCCAAATTGAGCCAACGTCGACTACCATTAACATGACGCCCTATACCCGGGATCAAAACCAACACCAATAACACCAAGCCTACTGCCATCAACAAGCGATTATGTGTTTGCCAGAATTTCATTGGCGTGCGGACTGCCATATACGCAATAATCACACCTATCACATAATAAGCACCTTGACGAAACAAAAAATGAAAAGGTTGACCATACGATTGATCAGAAATAACCATCGAAGCAGAAGCTACCATTAATAACCCCACAATCATTAACAAAACGGCGGGGACTAAAATCCAACGATCATACCTTAGTTTTTGCTGACTCATCCTAACTCACTTACACACTGGATAAATGCCTGACCACGATCCTGATAGTTATCAAACATATCAAAACTGGCACACGCTGGCGACAAAGCCACTGTATCTCCAGCCCGAACAAACGCTGACGCCATGCCGACAGCATCTGATAAATTATCTGCATGCTTCACTAAACCATCATCACCAATGGCAGAAGCTATAGCACCAGCATCCCTACCTATTAAAATAACTTGACTCACACACTGTAAAATCACCGGTTGTAATAAAGAAAAGTCAGCCCCTTTTCCATCCCCCCCCATGATTAAAACTAAACGCCCATCACAATACATCGATAAGGAATGAATAGCTGCCACCGTAGCGGCTACATTCGTTGCCTTAGAATCATTGATCCAAGACACCCCTTCTCGCACAGCCACTAATTCACAGCGATGCGCCAACCCTTTAAAACACCGCAAAACTGATAATGCAGCTTGACTGGGCAGCTGCAAGGCATCCGCAATGGCTAAAACAACCATCGCATTCTTCCAATGATGCTCTCCCTGCAATGGCATCTCAGACACCCCGATTCGCTCCTCACCACAACTCGATATAAATAGCTCACCCTCATCCTCATTCTGAACTAAGCTATATGTCGCAACCGTGTCCGGCTCAACTGAAAAATCCACCACTTCACCTGAGAATTGAATTGACCGCCAACAATCCGGTTGATCGTGATTAACAATCGCATACTGACAATCAGCATAAATACGCTGCTTCGCACACACATAGTCTTCAAATGATGCATAACGATCCATATGATCCGGCTCTGCATTTAAAATCACAGCAACATCAGCAGCAAGATGATCAACCCACTCCAGCTGAAAACTGGACAACTCAAGCACATAATAATCTGGCACAGGTCGTGACAGCGCATTGAGCACTGGCTCTCCAATATTACCGCACACTTCCACTCGCAAACCTGCCGCCTCTATCACCTCACCCATCACGGTAGCCACAGTCGTTTTCCCATTGGAGCCCGTAATGGCAATAATCGGTGCTTGAGCTTCCTGACAAAACAACGCAATATCACCCACCCACTCTTTTTCATCTGCATGATCGATACTGGCATGCAGCGGACCTGCATCCACACCAGGACTGACTACAATACGCTCTGCATGGGACAACCAAGCAGACGCCTGATCAACGGGAAGAAAAGGGACCTGAGGATACTGCGCTATCAGTTGCTCTAATAAAGCAGGCGATGCCTGATGATCCACCACTGCAATTGACTCGCCTCGTTTCAGAAAATATTCCACACAGGAATACCCCGTCTTTCCGAGACCAACAATGATTGTTTTAGCTAATACACCCATACCCTTACCTATCTTGCATTAGCGCAACTTCAATGTTGCCAGCCCAATTAAGACCAAAATAACCGTAATAATCCAAAAACGAACAATCACCTTAGGCTCAGCCCAACCTTTTAATTCAAAATGGTGATGAATTGGCGCCATACGAAACACGCGCTTGCCTCTCACCTTATAAGATACCACTTGAATCACGACAGACAATGTCTCCAATACAAAGATACCCGCCATCACACAATAAACGAGCTCTTGACGCACAATCACTGCAATAATACCTAACGTTGCACCTAATCCCAAAGAACCCACATCTCCCATAAACACTTCTGCAGGGTACGTGTTAAACCATAAAAACCCCAACCCAGCACCAAACAAGGCGCTGCAAAAAACAATCAACTCTCCTGAACCTGCCACATATGGCACTGACAAGTAACCAGCAAAGATGGCATTACCCGCAATGTAAGATAAAACACCCAAAGCAATGGCAATTAAAACCACAGGCATTAACGCCAACCCATCTAAACCATCGGTTAGATTCACTGCATTACTAGATCCAACCACTACAAAATAGGTTAATACAATGTAAAACCACCCTAACTGTGGCAGCACCGACTTCAAAAACGGCACGACAAGTTGCGTTTCTGAAGGTGATTGTGCCGTAAAAAATAAAAAACAAGCCACAGCCAAACCGAACACTGATTGCCAACAATACTTCCATCGCGCAGGCAAGCCTTCTGTATTCCCACGAACGACTTTACGGTAATCATCAACCCATCCAATACCCCCAAAGCCCAACATCACACACAGCGTCACCCACACATAACGGTTACTTAAATCCCCCCACAGAATAACACTCACAAAAACAGCACCTAATATGATGATCCCGCCCATAGTTGGCGTGCCCGCTTTTTTTAAATGTGTTGCGGGGCCATCATCACGAATCACCTGCCCAAGGCGCAATGCTTGCAACCAACGAATCGCCACTGGACTCACCCACAGCGCTATCGTAAAGGCCGATAAAGCACTGATAATGGCTCTAAACGTTAAATACTGAAACACTCTAAACATCGAAATATGCGTTTGACAGGCATGCAATAACCACAACAACATTCTCTTAATCCCCTTTCACCATCATTCTATCGAGATAATAATGCTTCAACGATAAAGCGCATCCCCATAGAAAAAGACCCTTTCACTAACACCACAGTATCCGCACTGAGCCGTGGTAATAATACAGCCACTAAATCCTCTTGCTTAGAAAACCATTGGCCGCGCGAAGCACACGCCTTAGCTGTCAACGCAGCTGATTGGCCATAACAAAAAACATGTTCAATACCTAATGCTAGAGCTTCCCGCCCAACTGCTTCATGAGCAGACTGCGCAGCATCACCCAACTCCAACATATCACCAAAAATAAAAAATCGCTCACCAGAGTGATGCGATAAGGCTTGTAATGCTGAGCGCACCGATAATGGGTTGGCATTATAACTATCATCAATAAGCAATCCACCGCCAGCACTGACATGCGACTGCAATCGACCTGCTTCTCCAAGAGCACACTGCAAACCCTGCACAATCATTGCTAATGGCAACTCTGCGGCGCACGCAGCAGCAGCTGCAGCTGCAGCATTCGTGACGTTATGCGCGCCAACCAACTGTAACACCACATCAGCCTCACCTGCAGGACAACACAAACGAAATTGCGCACATCCTGAAGCTTGTAACACAATATCTTTTGCCATCACATCCGCTGCCTGTGTCACTGAAAATGTCATGCAACGCTGACTTGTCAATAAACCCGACCAGTAAGAAAAAAATGGATCATCTCGATGTAAGACAGCCACACCGGAAGAAGCCAACCCTGATAATAATTCCCCTTTTGCAGAAGCCACGCCTTCAAGACTTCCAAACCCTTCTAAATGAGCTGCTGCTGCGTTAGTAATAATAGCAATATTAGGTCGAACCGCTTGAACCAAAGGCGCAATTTCGCCAGCATGATTCGCTCCAATTTCCTGAATATAATATTGATGCTCACGAGAGAGAGCGAGCATTGTTCTTGGTACACCTAAATGATTATTAAAACTCTTAGTGCTCGCATGCGTTTCTCCAGCCAATGAAAATATTGACTCCAATAACTGTCGCACGGTGGTTTTACCACAACTGCCTGTGACAGCAACGGTCAATGGCTCGTGCTGATAGCGCCAATGCGACGAAAGCGTCAACAGTGCTGTTTCTACCGACGGAACTACGACTTGAGGGCCAGCACCCTCAACAGGATGTTCAACTAAAGCTGCTACTGCACCTTGTTGCTTGGC
>JABABC010000037.1 GCA_014238445.1 Coxiellaceae bacterium | reverse complement strand
TTGTTGAGTAAAGTGACATCCCCCTGGTCGTTAGATCACTGGTTTGCGGGTATTCATGTCGCTGAAACGCTTGAGGAAGCTGAGTGTCTATTGCCTTCTTTGCTAGCTAATGAATCGGTGATTACACCGGATGGTGTTTGGTTAGGTCGTCATTGGATTAAGGTCTCCAGAGAAACAGATCCAGAAGAGTCTGTCTTAGTACGCCAGCGCGAACTGGATAGCTTGGTGGTTGATATTGAAAAAGCACAGGTACACCTGGATGAACAAGTCGATGCTTTACAAGCAGAGAAGTCACATTTGCTAAGTTTAGAAGCACAGCGTGATATTGAAAACGATGAATTTAAAGTATTAACTGACACGTTAAGTCAGCGACGGTCAGATTTAAAAGCAACAACAGCACGTCAGCAGGATTGGCGCCAACAACAGGTTCGTGTTGAGGCAGCTTTATCTGACAATCAGCAGAAAATCTCTAGACTGCAGTCTCAAATACAGCAAGAACATGAGACCATTGTCACGTTGTCAGAGTCGGAGCGTGAACATCATACAGAGCGCACCCGCTTAGAACACACTAAAAGTGCTATTGAACAGGCGTTGTCAGATGCGCGCCAAGCCGCTCAAGCCAGTCAATTACAATATGAGCAAGTACAATCTAAAATTACGCATCAGCAACGTGAATTAAGCCTGCTTGAGCAGACAATTGATCGTGAAACGCGGCAGTTAGAGCAAGTGACTCAGCAACGTGCTCGTCTTCAAGAACAACTGTCAACGACGGACTCCCCTTTGCAAGGTTTTCAGAGTGATTTACAGGCATTATTAGACCAGCGATTGATAGTGGAAAAGCAGCTTCATCAAGCGGAAGATCAACTGCAAGGCTTAGTGAATCAATTGACCGAGCTTGAGGAGCAACGCTCTCAGAAAGATAAGCGCTATAAGTTACTACAACAATCATTACAAGCCAGTCAGGTTGAACAGCAGACGTTAACAGTGAAGCAAGCGACGTTGCTAGAGCAGCTGACAGCACTGGGGCATGAGCCGGAGGTGCTTCTAAATGAGATGACATCGCCGGTTGACTTGTTGGCTGTACAAGCAGAGCTAGAACGCGTTCAATTGCGCATTGAACGTTTAGGTCCCATTAATTTAGCAGCGATTGATGAGCATGCTCAGTTGAGTGAGCGTGCAGTCTATTTAGATCAACAGCATGCTGATTTAACAGAAGCGATGGGGATTTTGGAAGGAGCGATAGCTAAAATTGATAAAAGCACACGCTCGATGTTTCGTGATACCTTTCAAGCAGTGAATCAATCGTTTTCTGAACTGTTCCCTTCTATTTTTGGTGGTGGAAAGGCGTGCTTGGAATTAACAGAATCCGACTACTTGACCGCGGGCGTTCACGTGATGGCGCAACCTCCCGGTAAACGCAATGCAACTATACATATGTTGTCTGGTGGAGAAAAAGCGTTAACAGCGATAGCGTTAGTGTTTTCGATGTTTAAACTTAATCCTGCACCGTTCTGTATTTTAGATGAGGTTGATGCACCATTGGATGACGTCAACGTTGGGCGTTATTGTAATTTATTAAGAGCTATGGCGGGTAATATTCAATTTTTGGTTATTAGCCATAATAAAGTCACGATTAGCATGGCGGATCGTTTATTGGGTGTCACAATGCAAGAAGCGGGTGTGTCTCGATTAGTGTCGGTTGATATGCAGGCAGCGATTGAGATGGCTGAGGTATAATCATCAAGGAGTGTATGATGGGATTGGTTATTGGGTTGCTGGTTGTTATTGGTGTATTAGTGATTATGTTGCTAAGGATGGCACTCAATCCTCCCTCAAAAGGCAATAAGCGTTTAGCCAGCCGACGTAAGCGTCTGTCGCTATCGGCTTTATGGTCGGGTCAAGAGCTAGTGGATAGTGGTGAAACTGAGCGTCAGGAGCCACAATTATCACAACCTGCAACAAAAGAGATCGGTGCTAGTCAGTCAAAACGTGTAATGGCAGCAGATCATGATGCAGCATGCGATACCGCTGATGCCGTTTTGGGCCTAACGCCGTCTGATGCTGTTGTTATTGAGGAGCAGTTAACACCTCGGAACTCGGCATCGTCATTGCCATCGGTGGAAGCCCCAGTTGTTACTCTGATGTTATTTGCCCCTGAAGATCGACCGTATGGTGGCTATGAATTATTGCAAGCTTTATTGTCTAATGGTTTGCGATATGGGAGTCAGCAAATCTTTCACTACTATCAATCACAACAGCCAGATTCAGGCGTGCTATTTAGTTGTGCCTCCGCAGTTAACCCTGGTACTTTTGATCTGCCTAATATGGGTGGGTTCTCAACGCCCGGCTTGATTTTATTTTTTGATGCACAAGCCGTTAAAGAGCCTAAACAAGCATTCGAGCAATTACTGCAAACAATTGATAGTATGGTTGATGATTTGGGTGGACAAGTCTGTGATGCCCAGCAACGGCTCTTTACAAAACAGTCTTTACTCAGTGTGCACCATCAATTAGATCAATACGTGCAAAGTTGCCGAACCCCTGATTTATTTGCTACTGCTGAGCATTGAGTGGTGTTATGACATTGTCTACTGATCATGCTCACTTGATAGCTTTACGGACCGAATTACTCGAACATAATCGGTATTATTACGTTTTAGATGCGCCTATTATTGCGGATGCTGAATACGATGCGCTATATCAAGAATTAGTTGCGTTAGAGGCCCGTCATCCTGAATGGGTATCTCAGGATTCACCAACGCAGCGTGTTGGTGCAAAGTTAGCGGAAGGTGCTCAGCCTATTCAACATCATGAACCACTTCTGTCTTTGGATAATATTTTTACTCATGAGGCATTGCAGGCGTTTGATGAGCGCATTAAGCAGCGCCTTACAGATGGTCAGCCGGTCACTTATGCTTGCGAACCAAAGTTAGATGGTTTAGCCGTGAACATACTTTATAAAAAAGGCGAACTGATTTCTGCGGCAACCCGTGGTGATGGTCGTGTGGGTGAAGATGTGACGCATAATATTCGCACATTACGGTGTGTTCCTTTGCGGTTGCGGGGAGATCATGTGCCGCAATTGATTGAAATTCGTGGTGAAGTTTTTATGCCCTTGAGGGGGTTTGCAGCATTGAATGAACAGGTGATGGCGCAGGGCCTGAAGGGCTTCGCTAACCCACGTAATGCGGCAGCCGGTAGTTTAAGGCAGCTTGATGCCAAAGTAACTGCAGCAAGGCCATTATCTTTTTATGCTTATGCTATTGGGCATGTGAGTGATGCCTCGATGTGGAACACCCATACTGAAATCTTAGAGGCATTGAGCGTTTGGGGAGTGCCGGTCTGCCCATTAAATAATTTGGTTGGCTCTGTTGATGCCTGTTTATCCTATTACCAATCGATTCTTGAGCAGCGAAGTCAATTACCTTATGAAATTGATGGTGTGGTATATAAAGTCAATGCACTAGCGCAGCAATCAGAGCTGGGTTTTGTCGCCCGCGCCCCTCGATTTGCAATAGCTAATAAGTTCCCTGCTCAAGAAACCACGACCCAGGTGGAAGCCATTGATTGTCAGGTTGGGCGCACAGGCGCTGTGACCCCCGTTGCACGATTAAAGCCCGTTTCCGTTGGTGGTGTTACTGTTAGTAATGCCACCTTACACAACTTTGATGAATTAACTCGAAAAGATGTTCGGGTTGGCGATACCGTCGTGATTCGCCGTGCAGGTGATGTTATTCCTGAGGTTGTGTGTGTGATCGAGAGCCAACGACCGAAAGACACAACACTTCAAACAGTGCCTTTATCCTGTCCTGTGTGTGGGGCCGATGTGGTTAAACTTGAGGACGAAGCTGTCGCTCGATGCATGGGGGGGCTATATTGTCAGGCACAGCGAGTTGAATCCATTAAACACTTTGTTTCGCGTAAGGCGCTCGATATCGATGGGTTAGGTGATAAGTTGATTGATGCATTAGTGGATGAGGGTCTGGTTAATCATGTCGCTGACTTATACCAACTGTCTAGAGATCAGTTGGCGGTGTTGCCACGTATGGGTGCTAAATCAGCTGCTAATGTGATAGCTGCTATTGAGCAGTCCAAGCAACCTCCTTTAGATCGATTAATCTATGCTTTAGGTATTCGTGATGTTGGGCAAGCGACAGCGCAGCAACTCGCTCGTCACTTTGGTGATTTAACAAAGATTATTCAAGCGGATTCGGTCTCACTAGAAGCTGTTCCTGAAGTTGGCCCCATTGTCGCCTCTCGTATTCGAAGGTTCTTTGCTCAACCCCATAATGTGGCGTTAATTAGGGCTTTGTTAGATGCTGGTGTTCAATGGGTTTCGTCTCAAGCGGCTGAAAGTGCATTATTTACTGGTATGACGTTTGTTTTAACCGGTACACTGGAAGGGATGACTCGTGAAGAAGCTAAAGCAGCGCTTCTAGCACAAGGGGCTAAGGTGAGCCAAAGTGTCTCTAGCAAGACGCATTATTTGGTGGCTGGAAAGCAAGCCGGTTCCAAATTGGGTCGCGCTAAAGCGTTGGGAGTGCGGGTGCTGACTGAGTCTGATTTGAAAGCAATGCTACAAGGAGGTCAAGATGAGTGATCATAAAAGTCGATTCATGCAATTTGCACATCAATTTTGGCGGCAGCAGGATGTGTCTGTCATTGATCAATACGTATTACCAAACTGCGTGATTCATACACCACTCACTATGGCCTATGGTCGTATGACACTGCAAGAGATAGCCGAAAAATGGTTTCAAGCCTTTCCTGATTTATTGCTTTTTTTTAGAGATACGGTTGCTGAAGACAATCGGGTGGTATGCCGTTGGCGTGCAAAGGGAACACATTTAGGTAGTTTTTTTGAAACACAGCCTACGCATAAGGAAATTAGTTTTGTGGGTGTGACCATTTGTCATTTTGAGGGGGGTATGATATCTGAGTATTGGTCTTTAATTGATATTCATACTATCTTAAAACAACTCGGTGGTTACCAGTCTTTGTCAGAAGTTGTGGATTAGTTGTAGGGAGGTTCGCATGGAAAGTCGGGAGCGGTACGTGACTAAAAACTGGAGTATATTATTGGTCATTGGGTTGATC
>JABABC010000038.1 GCA_014238445.1 Coxiellaceae bacterium | reverse complement strand
TCATGCATATGCGTTATCGGATATTCAATTTGAGGATAATAATCCGATTTTAATGACCGCTAAGGATGCAGTGAAGTGTCAATCATTGAACTTAAATAATGCTTGGTGCGTACCAGTGATGGCCGAGTGTGATTCAACTTTTTGGGATGCGTTGTTCAGGAACTTATCCTATCCTATTGAAAAATAGTAGTAAAATAATTTTTCCCCGTTATGGGGGTGGTTGTGCTCTGTGCAAAGACTGCTATAATGGCTTCCCAATTTTCTAGAGAGTTTAGAGAGACCATGACTGAACGAAAAACTTCTTTATCCGTTGATATTAGTGGTGTTGTCGTGGGTGGTGGAGCGCCGATTGTGATCCAATCGATGACGGATACCCCAACGGAAGATATCTCGGCCACCGTTCAACAAGTGAAGTTGCTCGCTGACGCGGGTTCTGAATTGGTGCGTATCACGGTCAATACGGAAGCGGCCGCTGCTGCTGTCGGTGACATTCGTCAGCAATTAGATGCGATGGGGTGTTCAGTTCCATTGGTGGGGGATTTTCATTATAACGGCCATCGGTTATTGCACGATTACCCGGATTGTGCGAAAGGTCTGGCTAAATACCGCATTAATCCAGGTAATGTGGGTTTTGGTGCTAAGAAAGATGATCAGTTTAATGCCATGATTGATATGGCCATTGCTTATCAAAAGCCGGTCCGTATAGGGGTCAATTGGGGAAGTCTTGATAAAGCTTTAGCCGCACAATTAATGGATGATAATGCGAAGTCTGCCAAGCCTTTATCATCGCGAGCAGTATTGCGAGAAGCGTTAGTGTTATCGGCATTAACCAGCGCTACAGCCGCAGAGAAACGAGGATTGCCTGCTCATCGAATTATCTTGTCGTGTAAAACGTCCTCGGTGAATGACTTGATTGCGGTCTATCAAACCTTGGCTGCGCGGTCAGCTTATCCTTTGCACATCGGCTTAACTGAAGCCGGCATGGGAACATCCGCTGTGGTGGCGTCGAGTGTCGGTATTGGTGTGTTGTTGCAACAGGGTATTGGTGACACGTTGCGTGTTTCATTAACACCAGAGCCAGGTGGTGCACGTGATCATGAAGTTAGAGTCTGTCAGGATATCGTACAATCCTTAGGGTTACGTTCTTTTAGTCCGGTGATTACCTCATGTCCCGGTTGTGGCCGAACAACCAGTAGTTTCTTTCGTGAACTCACTGAGCAAGTCACACAATTTGTTCGACGACACATGCCAGCGTGGCGGCAAGCTTATCCCGGTGTAGAAACCATGTCGATCGCCGTGATGGGGTGCGTTGTGAATGGCCCGGGTGAAAGTAAGCACGCTAATATTGGCATTAGCTTGCCTGGAACCGGAGAAGCGCCGTCAGCGCCAGTCTTTATTGACGGTAAAAAAGCCATGACGTTGCGTGGCGAGGGCATCGGTGAGCAGTTCATTGAAATCATCGCTGATTATGTGAAAACGGCTTTTTCGCCATCTGATCTTATGACTAAAGAAGCCTGTGATGTGTAATGGCTAAGGAGACCTATGTCTGCTGCAACACCAATTAAGATAGCCTGGGTGGCGCCAGCATCACCTATGGGGTCTCATGCCGATGTGGCAGCGGCAAAACAGTGGGTGGAATCCCGATACCCGTGTGAGATTATCTATACGGAGGCTTGTTATCAGTCACAATCGGTCGAGCAACGAGTCGAGCAATTACTGCAGTGTGCACTGGATCCAGAGATTGATGGTTTATGGGCGGTGCGTGGTGGTGAAGGCAGTGCGGATTTAATGCCTGACCTCATGGCAAAGCGAGGCGCCTTGCAAGCCTTGCAACACAAGTGGCTCTTAGGTTTCAGTGATATCACGGCGTTATTGTTTTTCTTTTCACAGCATTGCCAATGGCAGGTTGTGCATGGCCCGTGTGTGAACGGCTTTGTCAGTGGAGGGTTGAACGAACGCAGTATGGCGAGTATGCAAGCATGGCTGCATCAACAGCCGTGTGAAGTCAGGTGGGATGATTTACAACCTTTAAATACCTTAGCTGCTCATACGGACAAACTCAGTGTACCTATTGTGGCAGGTAATTTAACGGTAGTGAATTTCAGTGTGAAAGATTGTTGGGAGCTGAGCTCAGCCGGTCGAATCGTTGTGCTGGAAGATGTGAATGAGCACCCTTATGCGATTGCTCGTACATTAAAATATTTACAACGCGTGGGTGTGTTTGAAGGAGCTGCAGCGTTAGTGTTAGGCAGTTTTACACAGCATCAACAGTCCCTATCACCTTTAGCAGATGTGATGACACCCAACCTATTGCCACGATTAACACAGTTTGCGCAGTCCTGTGACTGCCCCGTCTTTACGTCGAGTCAGGTGGGACATGGTACGGAAAACCTTCCCGTACTGTTTGATGCGGTAGCGACTGTGAAGGCTCTGGATGGGAAAGCCAGTTTGTCCTATACGTTAATACGGTGAGACTGAGCGCGAGTTTGAGGCGTTGGTTTGAGCCTGTGTTAGTCCATCAGTCAGTGCTTGATGCAGTGTAGCTCTCATATCTTGATTGAAAGGTGTTTTTCTGTTTGTTGTAATTACAGATAGTCGGCCTTTTAGCCCAGGTTCATTCTCTCTGGGTGAAGGTGGTAATTGGCTTAAGTCATGCAGAGCAATGCGTAGTTGAGGCACTGAGAAAAGATAGGGGCGCTCAGACATATTTGTCATCACCAGGTACATGGTCTGTAAATCATGGGTTGCGTACAGCGTTTTATTGGTTGCCTCAATGTGTAAAGATTCTTCTTCTTCTTCTTTATGTTCATGATCGCTTTCATGGATGGAAGCTAGTGGAGGAGAGTGCATCTTATTATTAACGGGTTGGATCTGTGCTGTTGAGCAATGAAAGATCGTGTGGAGATTAGCGGGTTCAGACGTGTAGCAAAAAGAACGCCGAGCTTCTCTTGCAGCTTGCATAGCCAGTTTTTTTTCAGTGAGGCACTGCTTTAATTGATCGAGTAGTGCTTGGTCTTTTGTTTCTGACGATGCCAGGGAGTCGATGGCGGCTTGAAACACTGTTTGCGAATAAGCTTTTGGATGATCTAACATAGTCTCAAACAGTTTCATATTCTGGTTTATGTCATTATCTGCTATCAATTTGGCATGCGAATATTGGAAAGGCAGTGAATTGGATCTTTTCATGATTAACTAGTCTTAATAAAAAAACAGTGACCTATCATAGGGGGAGATCCCCCCGCTGTAAACCGGCTTGGTTAATTATTTAGTGTCATTGAGCGGGTTGTGTGCAAATAGTAATTCTGCCTTAAATCCACTACACTGTTGAGCTATTTCAACACAGGGGTTGTGTCATGTTGGCACTGGATGTTGCACAATTAAGTAAAACATATACGAATGGCGTGCATGCGCTGAACAATTTTTCGTTACAAGTTAATTCAGGTGAGTTTTTGGGGCTTTTGGGCCCTAATGGGGCAGGAAAAACGACACTAATTGGTGTGCTTAATTCCTTGGTCATTAAATCATCAGGTTCAGTGTCTGTGTATGGCCATGATATTGACCGTGCCTTTGGTAAAGCTAAGGCCTGTATTGGCACAGTACCGCAAGAATTTAATTTTCCCGTATTTGAGCGTGTGCAGGATATTGTGATGAATCAAGGGGGATTTTTTGGGCTCCCATATCGTTTGGCTAAAGCACGTGCTGAGAAATACCTTTCTTTGCTTGATTTGTGGGGAAAAAGAAACCACACGGCTCGATCGTTATCTGGTGGGATGAAGCGGCGTTTAATGATTGCTCGAGCCATGGTGCATGAGCCGCAGTTATTGATTTTAGATGAGCCAACAGCAGGTGTGGATATTCAATTGCGCCGTTCTATGTGGGCTTTTTTGCAAGAAATGAATGCAGCTGGTACAACCATTCTATTGACCACGCATTACTTAGAAGAAGCAGAACATTTGTGTGAGCGGATTGCTATTATTAATCATGGTGAATTAATTGAAGATATGAATAAACGAGCATTGATTGGTCAGCTTAAAGTGGAGAGTTTCGTATTAGATGTCGTGTCACCAATAACCGCGGCTGTTTTTCAGGACCCGGCTTTAGTCGATCATGCTGGGGTCACTTTAACACAATTAAATGATGAAACCTTGCAAGCCGATGTCTGTCATTCAGCCTCACTCAATGAGGTGTTTGATGTCTTGTCGCGGCATCAGATATCAGTTAAAAGCATGCGTAACAAGGTGAATCGATTAGAAGAATTGTTTCTGTCCTACACCGATAAAAAATAGGAATAAGCATGACATTTCAGCAAGCAAGATATGCATTATTCACCTTGTTACGTAAAGAAGTGGGGCGTTGCTTTCGCATTTGGCCGCAAACAGTGGCAGCGCCTGTTGTGACAACTACGTTATACTTTTTTATTTTTGGAAAAGTATTAGGCTCTCATATCGCAGATCAACATGGATTTCCTTATATACAATACATTGTTCCCGGTTTGATTTTAATGTCAACGCTGATAAATGCATACGTGAATACCTCGTCTTCTTTTTTTGGTGCGAAATTTGCAGGTTCTATTGAGGAGTTGTTGGTTTCGCCCATGCCAGCTAGCTTGATTGTACTAGGCTATGCCATGGGGGGTGTTTTTCGTGGTATTTTAGTGGGTTGTATGGTGGCGTTAGTCGCCATTTGTGTGACACACTTGCATTTTGTTCACCCTGTGCTGATGATTTATTCGATGTTTGTTACAGCGTTTGTTTTTGCTTTAGTGGGTATTGTGAATGGTGTGTTTGCTCGCAAGTTCGATGATGTAGCTTGGGTGCCTAATTTCATTATTTCACCCTTAACCTATTTTGCGGGTGTGTTTTATTCCGTTCAAATGCTGCCGCCGTTTTGGCGTGGCGTATCGCATTTAGACCCTATTTACTATTTAGTATCGGCATTTCGCTATAGCATGTTGGGTTTTAAGGATGAGACAACGACGTCTGCTCTAGCCATCAGTACGGGGTTGGCTGTAGGCGCTTTTATTATCACTACGCAGTTATTATTGCGCTCTAAGCGGATGCGTTCATAGGTGGTTTGGTGTTTTCTTTAATTGATAGCATAGCAGCCAGCTGATAATTAGAGGGATGAGTAATACCCAAAAACCATAGAAAAACATCAGCTGGGTATTATAAAGATTTGTGTGTTGACTGAAATAGTGAAGAATCGCGCCTAATAATTCCTGGAAAAAGAACCCACTTAACCCAATGACCATGTTAATTAAGGCAAAGGCTGTGGCATGCATTTTGGGTGGGTAGTATTGTCGTGCATAGGTAAACGCTAGCAGCATGCTCGAGACAAAGAAACCGACGGCAAAGTACAAGGGGTACATCACGCTAGGGCTGAGTGGTGTTTTGGATGAGAATACGATCAACGAAAATAAGACGATAGTCATCGCATTGGCAATTAGCATCCAGTGGAGTTTGTTTCGGAACGTGTTAGCAATTATTCCATGCAATGGGCCACCCACAGCAATGCCAATAAAAATCATGCTACTGATTGACGCTGCTTCTTGTGTACTGATGTGGTGGCTATATTTCAAAAAGACGACGTCGTAAAGCTCTGAAAACGCATTCACAACGGTTCCCACCATGATGCCAGCGTATAATGCTAGGAGCCATATCGCTTGGGTTTTTAGTATCGGCAGGATATGAGTTTTACTTTCCATAAGACCGCGTGGTTGTTCTGGAGCTCGCAGTAAGGTGTAAATAATGACTGCTAAGATAAAGCCAAATAAGGCGATCATGTAAAAGGCGTGTTGCCAGGTTGATTGCTCAATTAGATGGTTTAAAAAAGGTTGCCCGAGTAGTCCGCCTGCAACACCAATGGTGTTGGTTAAGCCGACAGCCAATGGGAAAGTTTTTTGAGGGAGCCAGGTGGAGCCTGTTTTTAGTGCGCCTAGAAAGGCAGCGGCAGAGCCAATGGCAATGAGAATACGACCCATGATGAGGGCTGAGAGTGTGGGGCTGCTACTGATCAGTAAGCCGAATGAGACGGTTAAGCAAGCCAAGGTCAGTGTGAGGCGAATACCATAGCGATCTAGGCAATAACCCGCTGGTATTTGGGCCAGTGCGTAGAGCGGGAAGTAAATTCCCATGATGTTACCAATCGTGATGTAGCTGACCCCTAGGCTGTTAGCAATGGGTTCAATGAGGACGCTAGGTGCCGTGTGCTGAAAGTAATCCAGTGCATAAAAAAGCGCTGCGATGAGCCACATGCCCCAGCCGAGTACGATGTGTTTGTTTTTCACGTTGTGAGCCTTACTGCTGATATAGGTGACTGGTCGTCCATTTTGCGTTATTTAGAAACGATACCATAGTCATATCATGGGCGTAAAACAAGGTTTTTTGAAAACCCGGTGTTTTTAGCCGTAATGCAAGGGTCATAAAGGCGCTATATTGCCATGCATGAAAAGCAGTTATTATCAAACAGGTTTTTGTATGTTAGAGGTGCTTATTGCTTGGTCACTTGTTGTGGTAGTGGCTATGTTGGTGTTGTCGCTCGAGCGTGAGTCCATGCAGCAGATTCATGAAGATTGGTTGTATAGTCAAGCTATAAATATTGCAGCCAATCTTGCTGAATTATGTCGAGCAGACGAGCACTGTTATACAGAGAGCATGGCTTACCATGAATGGGTAAAACAAGCTGAAAAAAAATTACCACAGTTCCATACGAAGATTGTTTGTGATGACTCTGTGTGTCATGTGAAGTTATGGTGGTATCAGAAGCATGCTTACCATTATCAGCTGATGTTCACTTTATGAGTTTGGATAATGAATCCGGTTTGACTGTGTTAGAAATGATGTTGGCAATGAGTTTAGGGGCATGGTTATTGTTAACGTTGGTTATGGTGCTGAGTGACTTGAGTCGAAATCTACAGTGGCAGCAGGCCATCACCGATGTGATGGACAGAGAAAGTTGGTTGGTGCAGTGGCTACCAAAGCGAGTACAACAAAGTGGGTTATCGGATTGCGTGACACAAGGGAAAAAACAAGCGCCTTATATTCAAGGGTTTGGTCGTCATGATAAATCCCCACGCTGGTTGACACAACAAAAGCCGCATACAGACGCAATGATTATCTCAGGGTGCCGCCGATATAGGGGAAGGCAGCAATGGATTAAAACAGCCTATTACATCGCTAAAACGCATTACTACGATGTACGGAATAAGCCAGTTTATGCAGTCTATCAGAAAGTTGAAGGCGGGCGACGAGAAGCGTTAGTGTCTGGTATAGAAGATTGGTCCATACGTTATGCTATACATTCTGTATCGGTCTCACAACGGAGTCAGTGGGTGACAGCACAATCGATTGATGATTGGCATCAGGTTGCGATGGTATCATTCAACATTATTTTGCAAGCTCGTTTTCAAGTGCGCAGTGTGCAAACGGTGTATTCATGGTTGGGTCGAACCTACACGGTGCCACAAGGGGAGGTGTTAACCTCTTTGCCAATAACGATGGCATTACGTGAGCCATGACGATGAAGAGTGAGTCAGGTTCTGTTTTGGTGGTGGTCTTGGGTTGGGTGATGATAGTGAGTGTGGTGATGATAGGGTTGCTTGCTGTTACGAAAGAACAAGCCATGCTGTTGCGTGCACATCGAGATCATCAACATGCATTTTATCAGGCTGAACAAGGCTTGCAGTGTGCTTGCCAAGCCATTCAATTAAAACAATCAATTCGTTGTGATCATTTACAAGGAGTGGATGTGCGCGTCAGTACACTATTTACAAAAAAAGGTGAGTTACATTATCATTTGTGGGCGCGCGCAAAACAGCGCCATGCCGTTGTGACTTTAGAGGCTTGTGAACATCACACTAAGGTTGGCGGGCTTGAAATGTTGTGGTGGCGTATCGTGAGTTGATTGTCATCACTAAAAAGATTAAAACATCCTGAAAGATTTCGGTGTGCTTTGTGCTGAAATGGCTATTTTTAGTATCTCTTGTGCTATGTCCGGTAATGAAGATTGTCGGTGATGATGGTGTGTAAAAGTCTCTTCTTGACTTGATCTATTCTGTTATCCTGCAACACGATAGCAGGGTTATGGTTCTCTCGCCATGTCCAAAAACTCACTAAAATGGCACAAATTAGTGGATATTATCGTGACCTTTATGTACTGTGCATATAATGAACTGGTCGCAACCGGATAAAGAGAAGGGTTTGTTTATTATCCTTTATTGAATGTGTCTGGTGGTTTATTGGAAGGGCACTAAATCGAGAGGAAAACAGTAAATGACAAATAATAAAAATAAACCGGAAAATCAATGGTTTAAGATAGGATTGTACGGAATAGAACGTAGATTCGAGGACATCTTAGATGATTTAGAAAATGAACAGGCACAAAAACTGAAGGACCTAGAGGATAAGCTAAAACAACAGAATAAAGAACTGGAGGATAACTTAGAGCGTCTACCTACTCCGCTTGATTGGTCCACGATCAGCGTCGCCAATTCACCAGCGCTCATACACTTAGCACACCACATAGAACAAACCAAGCAAGATATCAACGCTCTAGAGAAGAGAATGCAAAGCACCGAAACAGACAGAGCGGAGTGGAAGTTACCTTCACAGATCATGATGGGATTTCAACGTCAAGTAATTGATGACCCACAAGAGCCGACAAGAATGCAGAAGCGGCCCCGAATAGGGTTGTATAAAGATGATGAAGAAGAAAATTCAAGGATCTACACACAATGGCTAAAGGCGCCTACTATGACGAATCCCTTAGATACACTGATAGGACAGGTGAATCAACATCTACATGATCAATGGGGGCCGTATTTAGGTGGGGGACCTTCAGTTACTCTTAGGTTGACAGATGCTGTATTAAGTGTTTTCGGTAGAACCCGACGAACAGGTGAGCTTGATCAGCTTGTGAAGCTTTTAGACATTATTCTTCGCTATAAACAATGTCCGGAGAACGCGGCGAACTTGGAGCATACGCAGCAGTTAATGTCAGCACTTGAAGCAGGAATAAAACCCCCTGAAGCGCAAGCAAGTGAGTCTCCGTCACCAGTACGACAATTCATTGATAATTTTCAAGAGTTATCTGGACTACGTACAGTGAATCCAGGCGGCATGGGGGTGGGGATGTTTACTGCGCCGCAGGACAAACAGGGACGTGAGGATGTTTGTTTGCGACAGATAAAGAAGGAGAATTAAACGTTAATGCAGGCGCTATGTTCGGCCTGAAAACTAGACACAAAAAATGCATTTTGAGAGTTATCTGTTTGTCATTAATCAGGTGCATTGTATGGCATCAGTTAGTCATAAAATTGTTTAAAGCTATAAGTTGCTTCAGTATAGGATATTTTTTAAACGTTGCCTTTTAAAACCCAGTTCAGTAAGCCCATTATTTATTGATTTTAATGCGCAATTTTTGCGATCAAGCCATTTTTTTATAAAGAAAGATGACGATGGTAATGATTTTTTTTCTTAGGGGCTATCAATAGG